>JAUHZH010000034.1 GCA_030426065.1 Gammaproteobacteria bacterium | reverse complement strand
ACCGACACGGATGGGAACCAGGCGACCTCGACCGTGCTGGTGCACGTGCTGAGCGCCCCCAACACCCCGCCGGTGGCCAACGACGACACCTACACCGTCAGCGGTGGTGCGGCCACGACCTTGGACGTGTTGGCCAACGACGGTGATCCAGACGGCGACGCCATCAGCATCGTTGACGTCACACAACCTGCCAGTGCGGGTACCGTTTCTAACAACGGTGACAGCGTGACATTTGCGTTGAATGCCGGCTTTGTTGGCACGGACACGTTCCAGTACACCATTGACGATGGCACCGGCAAAACCGCCATGGCCACTGTGACTTTGGTGATCGAGAATTTAGCGCCTGTGGCCACTGATGACGCCATTTCCATTCAAACTGGGGTTGCGACAACTGTTGACGTCTTGGTTAATGACTATGATCCTGATGGTGATAACATTTCATTAACTGGCGTGGATAACAATCACATTGACTTAGCAGTTACAGACAACGGTGACGGCACCCTCACACTGGAAGCCCTGAATGGTTTTACCGGTGACATCACGGTGGTATATACCATCACTGACACCGAAGGGGCCACCGATACTGCAAATGTCGCCGTAACGGTCACTGCTGGTCCTCCAACGGACGGTAATCAACCACCATTGGCTCAACCAGATGCTTTCTTCACAGTCGTGAACCAAGCCAAGGTCATCAACCCATTGGCCAATGATTCAGATCCAGACGGTGATGCATTGAGCATCGTATCGGTTGATGACAGCGGCCTGTTGGGCACCATCACCGACATACAAGCCGATGGCAGCATGACATATACGCCACCCGCAGACTGGTGTGGAACTGAAACGTTCACATACACCATCACCGATGGCATTTACCAAGTCACCACCACGGTATTGATCAGCGTCGTTGATTAATTTTTGGCCTGAACGGCCCAAAGAGAACGCTTCAAGGTTTGCCCTTGAAGCGTTTTTTTATGCGTTTATGGCTTGCTGCTTAGGTAAAAAGCGCAACCAAATCAACCACACCACCAAGGCTTCAAGTATCAACAGGGCTTGCCATATATAAAGATGAAACCATTCAAACCAGGTTTTGTCCCATTGCACCAAATAATACAAAGAGATGATCCGAATGCAATTCAAGAACTGGATGCTGACAAAGCCAATGATGATGCCAATGAATTTATATCGCCAAGGTGCAGGAAAAGCCATGATGGCAGAAAACATGATGATCAAGGCTTCCACGCCATTACAGCCTGCCACGATGTGAATGCCCACACCTGTTTGGGCATTGATCATCTGATCTGCAACAGCCGTGACGTTGTCGTCAAACAACTGAACCACCCAAGAACAAACGCTGGCAATCCCGGAAGTGAATGGCAAAATCACTGCTTGTTGAACCGGTTCTGCCAGGTTCAAGAAGAACAACGTCAACAACAACAAAACAAAGACAATGGCAAACCTGACCACAGGCTAACTCCGTGAAAAATGCTGGCATTCTAACACAGTCGAATCCTAACGTATTTTTAACTTTATTCTAACTTTGGTTTCACCCTCATCTTAATAAAATGTATTTATTATCGTTGTTCTCCAAATGATAATGATCAGTTTAGGGCATAAACAGTTATCCCAAGACGTTGTCCAATGTCTTGGGATTTTTTTATCAATTAAATGCTGTGTCAGTGAACACATCAACTTGACCAGGGATTGACCCAAGGCACATTGGAAAATGAAAATATTAGTAGTAGAAGACAACACCGACATCGCTGCCAACATCGTTGATTACTTTGAAGACCGAGACCACATCGTCGATTATGCAGGGGATGGCATCACCGGATTGCATTTGGCCGTCACCAATGACTTTGACGTCATCATTTTGGACTTGATGTTACCAGGGATGGACGGCTTGGACCTGTGCAAAAAACTCAGAACAGAAGCCAAAAAGAACACACCTGTCATCATGCTGACCGCCCGCGACACTTTGGAGCAAAAATTAGAAGGGTTTGAGTTTGGCGCTGATGACTACATGGTCAAACCGTTTGCTTTGCAAGAATTGGAAGCACGTGTGATGGTTTTAGGCAACCGCCAAAAACAAAACCTCAATCGAGAGCTGCAAGTGGCAGACTTAGAATTCAACCTCAACAGTTTGACCGTCAAACGTGCTGGTAAATCATTAAAGATGAACCCAACCGGTCTGAAATTACTGCAGATTCTGATGGAGGCCAGCCCATATGTGGTGCCTCGTGAAGAACTGGAAATCAAAGTTTGGGGCGAAGAAATGCCTGACTCTGACTCCCTCAGGGTGCACATTCACGGCTTGCGAGCCATCATAGACAAACCTTTTGAAAAACCCTTGATTCACACCAGACACGGCATCGGTTACCACCTATCGGATCCTGATGAAATTCCGGAATAGCATCAAAAGCCGGATCATCATTGCCTTCTTGGCTTTCAGTTCGTTGTTGACACTGCTGTTTGCCATCAGTTCTTTGTCGATCCGGCAATCCCTACAAACGGATTTGATTGCGCAAACCATTTCAGATGACTTGGAAGGTTTCATGTCACGTTTTGCTGCCAACCCAGAAAACATGATCAATGAACCGCTGTCATCCAATGTGGTGGGCATATTAACCACGCCAGACAACTTCCACCTGGATTTACCACTCCATTATGCTGACTTGCCGAGTGGACATCATGTGTTGGAAGAAGACAACCGATCCTATATTGTTGCGGTCAATAAAAGCCATGAAGTCAATGGCAAGCCTGTTTGGGGGTACATTAAGTTTGACATCAGCCACATGAACCAAGACAACACCGAAATGATCCTCACATTCATCGTGATGGCCATGATGTTTCTCCTGTTGGCATATGGCTTGGCTATTTTAGTTTCAAAACGGGCCCTGAAACCTTTGAGTGATTTGGCTTCGAGGCTCGACCATTTGAGCAGCGGACAAACCAGCCATGACATCCACCCAGAGCCTTTGGCACCTTATTTCACTGAGGACGAGGTGGGTAAAATTGCCACCGCTTTGGATGGTTACGCGGAAAAACTGACCAACTACGTGACACGTGACAAGGAGTTCAATGCCGATGTCAGCCATGAATTGCGCACCCCGTTGGCAGTGATTAAATCAACCACTGAGTTGATCAGCTCATCGCCACGCCTCACTGAAAAAGACTTACAAAGGATCAATCGAATCGAGCGGGCCGTCAAACAGTCCACCGAATTGATTGAAACTTTGCTCTTGTTGGCTCGAGAAGAGCGCAAAGAAAAACACGACCTGGAACGGACACAACCCGCCATTTTGATCAAAGACATTTTGCAAGGGTTTGAACCCACGTTGAGGCTCAAACCGGTCACCACCGAGGTGGTTGAGCATGACTGGTTACAAGTCAAAGCGCCCGAGTCAGTGGTTTCTGTGGTTTTGAGTAACTTGATTGGCAACGCCATCAAATACACGCCTGCAGGTGTGGTGAAAATCATCATCAACAAAAACAGCATCACGGTTCAAGATGAGGGCATTGGCGTGACTGAATCCGAACTCCCCAAACTGTTTGAGCGGCATTATCGTGTCGGCAAGTCAACCAGCAAAGGCTCAGGGATTGGATTGGCTATCGTCAAACGCTTGTGTGAGTTGTATAATTGGAAAATTGACATCAGCAGAAATCAGGACACGGGGCTGTCAGCCACATTGACATTTCATCAATGAAGGGTACATGGCCTGGGGAAAAGGATCGTGCAATGACCAAGCCACTGCCAGAACAAGCAAAACAAATCATCAAATGCTGTCGCAACGGGCAATTGGCGCAATTGCAGGATTTGCTGAACCAAGGGATTGATTATCAACTTTTTGACGAATGGCAATTCGCGCCATTGAACACGGCATTGAAATACGGTCGCTGGCAAATAGCCCGTTATTTATTCAAAGAAAGTGTACTCCCTTTCAACAAAAAAACACCCCCGATCATCGCTGCAGCACAAAGCAACAAAGATCAGGTCACGGGCCTGGAAATTGTCTTTGCTCACACAGGCAACACCGACGCAACCGATACGCAAGGCCGCACGGCTTTAATGACCGCATGCTTATTGGGACATGAAAAGAAGGTGGGGCATTTGCTCAAAAACACCACACAAATCAATGCAGTGGATTGTTATGGCATGAGCGCTTTTTTGGATGCCATCGTCAACCAATCTTTAAAGATATGTGATTTGTTATTAAAACACGGTGCAGACCCACATCAAGTCACTCTGCAAGGTGACAATGCCATGACTTTGCTGCTACAAAACAACAACCCCAACCCCAGGTTGATCAAAAAACTGTTGGCCGAGCACGTCGACTTGAATCAAAAAAATCAAGCCGGTCACAGTGCCCTCAGCTTGGCACAATCGAAACACAAGAAACTACACAGCGTATTACTGGCTCACATTGAAGCCGAAAAACAAATGGAATTACCTATTTTTGCAAGTGAACCAGATGACAATATCCCACCAGCAAAACCCGCACCAATCCAACCTCAGGTGACTCCAAAACCGTCACCAGCCCAACCCATCAAACAACAGCACCCTGATGAGCAAGCCTGGTTTGACGCCGCCATCAACGGTAATTTGGGGCAATTGAATCGGCTTAAAATCAGGGGCTTGAAGGTCGACTGCATCGATAAAAAGGGATGCACCGCTTTAATACATGCAGCCGGAAGTGGCAACCGTGCGGCGGCCTCTTTTTTGATACAAAATCAAGCCAACATTGAGCACGCCTCTCACAACGGATCAACGGCACTGTCTTCTGCCATCATTTCCAATGCCAAAGCCGTTGTGGAATTGTTACTGAGTAACGGCGCCAACCCAGCTGGTATCGGTCCCGGGGGCTACCCATACATTTCTCTCGCTGCCGCACAATGGAATGCAGGAATCATCAGCATTTTGGCCAACGCAGGTGCCGAAGTGAACACCATCGATCCGAACCAGTTCAATTTGTATCACAACGTCATGCTGGCAGCTGAATACTACAGCAACACCATCAAAGCCAAAGACACCATCCGTGTCATTCACCACTTGGGCCTTGATGTCAATGCACCTGATGCCTTGGGCAACACACCGCTCCACATTTTGTGTGGTGCCCTGAAAGACAAAAATTTCAAAGGTGATGACAGCCAATTAGCCAATTTGGCTCATGAACTATTGAAGTTGGGTGCTTCATCATCCAGTTGTAACAAAAAAGGCTTCACCCCATTACAATATGCCAAAAAACACCACTTGCTGAACACCAAAGGTGTGATGCGGTCTTTCATGGGTTGACACATTGAACAAACGGCAATTAGAAGAAATTTTTATCCAACATCAGCCTTTGATACAGAAAGCTGTGGCTGCTCAGCAAGTCAATGTTCATGGCGTCACAGCAGATGATGTCTATCAAGAAGTTTCGATTCGGTTAATTAAATTACTGAAAGATGACCGAGAAATTGAAAACCTTTCGTCTTATATATACAGAACGACAGCCAATGTCATCATTGATTTGGCCAGGAAGCATAAAAAACACCTGATGGATGTAACCATCCCTGACCAAAGTGATGAAGAGGACCACCGGCAAGAACTGGTCAGTGACCGGGCACAGCCTGACAGCAAAATGTCAGGGACAGAGCTACAGCAACTGATCCTTCAAGCCATTGAGTCTTTGCCTGAGAGTCGTCGAGTGGCCGTCAAAATGCGGCTTCAAGGATACTCAGTCAAAGAAATGTGTGACCTCACAGGATGGGCTTACTATAAAGCCGAAAACCTGTCTAAGCGTGGCATGGCTGCACTGAAATATAAACTGAAGTTATTGAACATAGATTACGAGATAGACTGAGATGAAAGTAACTGAACAACAACTCAAAACACTGTTTCAAAACAGCACCTTGAACCAGGGCAGTGACGTCATGGCAAGCGACTGTTTGGCCTCTCGCGAAGCATCCTCTGTTCGCTTACAGCATGCCGAATCTTTGTTGAACGATCACACCAGCGCCCAAGCCATGAAATTGTCCTTGGCCTTGAAACCATGGGCTTCACAAGTTGCGGCTGACATCAAATCCCAATCTGCAGCCTCATGGTTTGACTGGGTATCTCACCCATTCAAGGCCACGTTAACCGCTTCTGCCATGGCATTGGCTTTGGTCCTCGTGGTACCCCAGTTGAATAAACAAGAGCAGCAATGGGTTCCTGCACAGCAATCTCAATCCGATGTGATCATGAGTGTTCCATTTGAATCAGATGTACTGAAATCCGGTTCATTTGAAGGCCAACCTGATTCCTTGTTTGGAGCCACTTTCGGCTGATAGACATTGACCTCCCTAGCCAATTGGCTGACTCAACACAAACAACAGCTCAAGCGCATTGACCTTGAGCTGTTGTTGTGTGAGGCCCTGAAAAAAGAACGCAGTTGGCTGTTTGCACACGATGATGCAGTGCTCACAGATAAGCAATCAGCATGGTTGAATCAAGCGGTTGCCCAAGCCAAGAACGGCAAACCCATTGCTTATATCACAGGCCACAAAGCGTTTTGGACTTTGAAACTCGCCGTCAATGAGCACACATTGATTCCACGACCAGAAACTGAGTTGATCATTGATTTGTCCCTGCAGCTGCCTGAGGCGCCAACACAGATTTTGGATTTGGGTACTGGATCAGGCGCCATAGCTTTGGCTTTGGCATCAGAGTTTCCACTCGCTCATGTCTTGGCATGTGACCTGTCTCCCAACGCCCTGTCAATGGCTAAAAACAACAGCGAAGCAAACAACATCACCAATGTTTCATGGCTTGAGAGTTTTTGGATGGAGCAAGTAGACCCTGAAATGTCATTTGACCTGATCGTCAGCAACCCACCTTATATCGATCCAGATGACCCTCATTTACTCAACTTAACATACGAGCCAAGATCAGCCCTTGTGGCAGAAAATCAAGGGATGTCTGACATCATTCACATCATCAACAACGCCATGGCTTACTTAAAACCCAACGGTCATTTGTTGATAGAGCATGGTTGGAACCAAGGTGATGAAGTTCGAGATTTACTCAGCGAGTCGGGTTATATCGATGTCCAAACCCACCAAGATTTAGCTGGAAAAGACCGCGTCAGCAGTGCCATCAAACCTCATGCCCAATAAACTGTAAGTAATCTAGTGTAGTGTCCTGAACTTGGCTGGGCTATCAGCGGACTGTGAAACTGCCCTATACAAGGCGTCATCCGCAGGGAATGGCACTTCCTTTTCAAGGGTGACAACGCAGTAGAGGGCGGTTTCCCAGTTCGCCCGCAGGGAAGCCATCAAATGCCTAATACGGCGTTGCAGCTCTTGATAAGGGGTGAACCATTGCCTACGAGCTGCGCCTGGTCTTGGCGTATTTGATGACTTCTGATAACCTATCCAAGTTCAGGACATTACACTAGCGTTTGATGTCGCCTTTGAGCCATTGCCAAAACATCACCCAATCTCCCCAAAAACTGAACAGAGGGTAAGTGAATGTGGCCGGTCTGTTTTTTTCAAAAAAGAAATGACCCACCCATGCAAAGCCATAACCAATCACAGGCATCAACAAAAGCAACCAGCCATTCATGCGGATGATGGCAACAAACAAACAAATCAACACCAAGAAAGACCCCAGCACATGCAGTCTGCGACAGGTCAAGTTCTGGTGCTCAGACAAGTAGTAAGGGTAAAATGTTTTGAAAGACTGATACTCTTTGTTGCCATCATTCATTTTGTCAGTTTACCACAATTCATTGAGTCGTTATAATCATTGGCTTTGATCACAGATTCCTTATGCGGCCTATCAAAGTACTGTGTTGTCTCGCTCTGTTTTTATTTCTGGCTGCTTGTGGCGAACAACCTGCCAGCAACACAACCGCGTCTCAAGGCAAAGGACAATCCAACCTAAAAACATACAAGCATTCTGAAGATGGCATCCCAGCCTCTTTAGACCCTGTCAAGGCTTCCTCCAGCTACGCAGGTCTCGTGGTGTTGAATGTATTTGACACCTTGTACAGTTACCAATATTTGAAACGTCCCTATCAGCTCAAACCCAACTTGGCCCTGGATTTACCTCAAGTCAGCGAAGACGGTTTGACTTATACCATCAGCATCAAGCCTGGTGTCCGGTTTCATGATCATGTGGCTTTCGAAGGTGGCCAAGGTCGTGAGGTGGTGGCTGAAGATTTTGTCTACTCTATAAAACGTTCGTTTGACCCTAAAAGCAATGCCTCTGGTGCTTGGTTGTGGCAAGGGAAAATAAAGGGTTTAACCGAGTGGAAAGAGGCAGGTGCTGATTACGATGCCCCTGTTGAAGGATTACAGCCCATCAATGAACACACCATACAAATCACACTCGCTCAACCTTATCCGCAATTGACATATACGTTGGCCATGCCTTTTTCAGCCATTGTTCCCCGTGAAGTGGTGACACATTTGGGTCCCTCTTTTGGTGCTCAACCGATAGGATCGGGCCCTTTCGTCTTGCAGCGATTTGATGCCGATGTTGCCTACTTCAATAAAAACGAATCGTTTCGGCAAGAACCCTTCGACCCAGCTGCTGAAGGCTATGATCCTGAGATTCACGCTGGATTGGGTATCGAATCTTTGGCGGGTCAAAGCCCCCCTTTCATTGATCGCCTGGAAATTCATTTCATTCGCGAGTCGAGCAGCCGTTGGAACGCATTCACCAAAGGCGATGACATACAATACACAACGGTTCCCAAGGACAAACAGAACACCGTCATATTAAAACAAGCCCCTTTGACCCTTCACCCTCAAATTACAGAAAACTACCACCACCGTTATGGCACTGAGACTGGTTTCATATACAGTGGTTTCAACATGGAAGATCCCACCTTTGGCATCACAGGGAACCTCGAACAAGATGAGAAAAACAAAGCATTGCGGTGTGCCATCCGCAAAGCACATGACTGGCGACAAAAGAACAAAGCCTTTTACTTTGGCTTGGGGACAGTCTTTCCGGGCATCATCCCACCCAGTGTCCCTGAATTTGACCATCACACTTCACAAGACTCCATCACCACTGACATTGCTGGCGCCAAAGCTTTGCTTGAACAATCAGGGTGGCAACTCGATGAATTGCCTGTTTTTGAGTACCACGTCAATGCCAGTGTTCAAAACAGACAAAACTTTGCCCAATTGCGTGCTTTTCTGGGCAAAATTGGCTACCCCCTTCACAAAATAGAGTACCACCCTTATCCCAGTTTTGGTGCCTTCTATCGAGCCGTTCAAAACCGTGAAACGCCTTTTTTCTTTATGGGTTGGACTTTGGATTACCCAGATGCAGAAAGCGCATTGCAATTACTTTACGGCCCCAACCAAACACCAGGAGCCAACCATTTCAACTACCAAAACCCTGAGTATGATGCGCTGTATCGACAAGCCAGTATCATGCAACCATCGAATGAAAGGACGGCCATTTACCGTCAAATGAACCAAATGGTCATTGACGATTGTGTTCTGATTTCCGGTTTGTCTCGCAATAAAATTCACCTGTGGCATAAAAATGTGGTTACTTATCCTGATCGACAAATGTTGGGTGGGGGTCATTTGAGATACGTTGATGTGAACTGATGTCTAAATGGAAACTGGCATTCAAACCCATACTCACTGGCATTCCTTTGTTGCTTGGCGTCACCTGGGTGTCCTTTTTACTGATGGTCTATTTTGGGCCTGACCTCAGTTACACAATGGCTGGGAAAAACCCCAGCACAGAACAGCTTCAACTCATTCGTCACAACTTGGGTTATGACCAAGGGTTTTGGCACCGTTATTTAGCCTACCTTAAAGAATTGGTGACATTTGACTTTGGCCATTCCATGTACAAAGATCAAAAAGTCACTTCAATGATATCCAACGCTTTGCCCACCACTTTTTATACGTTGCTGCCTGGCTTCCTTTTGGGCCATGTCATCTCATTGGTTTTGGCCATGTTGGCTGCCCGTCACCAAGGTCGCTTCATAGATAAAGTCATCATGACCGGGTCAGTGATTGGTATGAGTATTTCTTTTCTGGTGGTCATTGTTGCTTTCCAATTGATGTTTTCATCTGTTCACGGCTTGGATTGGTTTCCTGTCAGAGGCTGGCGCATTCATGGTGTTGATGGTCAATGGTCTTGGTCACTTTACCTACAGTATGTGGCAGTTCCCACCATGGCCATTTTGTTTGTCACCCTGGGGTACAACACCCGATTTTATCGTGCCATTTTGGTTGATGAGCAAGACAAAGAACACATCATGACAGCACAAGCTTATGGACACAGTACATTTAATATTTACGGTAAACACCTGCTCAAAAATGCGTTGATCCCCTTGATGACGCGATTCTTGTTTTCTATACCTTTGGTTTTTATATCAGGTGCTTTGTTAATTGAGAGTCATTTTGGCATCCCAGGCATGGGCCAGTTAACTTATGATGCCATCATGGCGGGAGATCAGCCGATATTGAAAGCAGTGATTGCCCTCACTGCCGTCGGATTGGTATTGATGATGATGTTCAGCGACTTAATCAATTCCTGGGTCGATCCCAGGTTGAGGGACTCATGACCCCATCGGTTTGGAACAACTTAAAGAAAGATCGATGGGGCATGGTTGGGCTTGGGCTGGTGCTCGTGTTTCTTTTCGTTGCCTTGATGGTCTGGCTCGGCTTATTGGGTCAAGGTTGGTCAAACATCAGTGAACAATACCATGCCAACCCCACCTCTGTGCATTGGTTGGGAACTAATAGCATTGGGCAGGAT
>JAUHZH010000417.1 GCA_030426065.1 Gammaproteobacteria bacterium | reverse complement strand
ATCGGTCGTGTCAGTCGCCATGGTTCGGTTTGTGTTGATGAGTTGATGGTGGTGGAAAGTTACCCGACGGTGCATCACATAGTTTCCAATGTCAAAGGCCAGTTGAATCCTGATACCAGTTGTGTCGATGTGCTCAAAGCCGTGTTTCCTGGTGGGACCATCACAGGTTGTCCGAAAATCCGGTGCATGGAAATCATTGCCGGATCGGAACGCCGACCCAGGGGGTTTTACACCGGGTCCATTGGTTACATCAATCATGACGGACAAATGGATTTCAACATCCTGATTCGCAGCATGTCGGTGACAGATCGTCAATTGAAAATTTATGCTGGCGCTGGGATAGTTTTTGATTCTGACCCCGATGCTGAACTGAAAGAAACCGGCCACAAAGCCAGGGGATTGTTCAATGCTTTGGGGGTGGCATCATGACCTTTGCCAGCTCCATCGAACACTTGGATTGGCAGGCGCTTTTGAACCGTGGCCTGGCATATGGAGATGGTTTGTTTGAGTCCATGCGCATGGTCAAGGGTGACATCCCGTTGTGGGAATTGCATTGGGACCGCCTTTGTACATCAGCCAAACGATTACAATTGACTCCG
Organism: Gammaproteobacteria bacterium; assembly: GCA_030426065.1. Classification (GTDB taxonomy): domain Bacteria; phylum Pseudomonadota; class Gammaproteobacteria; order Xanthomonadales; family Marinicellaceae; genus Marinicella. The sequence goes on along the minus strand of JAUHZH010000417.1, from coordinate 1,589 downwards.
CCTGATGAAGACAGGCTGAAAGCCACATTGAACAGCTGGTATGCAAGTTCCGGAGTGGTGAAACTGCTGCTGTTTCGACAAAACAAGGGCAGGGGCTATGCTGCCGATCATGGAGACTGTGACTGGGTGATGCACAGGACGCCTTGGCAGCCAGAAACTTTACCTCCCGCAGTGGTGGCAACCGCTCAAATGAACTTGTCCATTCAGCCAGCCACTGCAGGCATGAAACACCTCAGCCGACTGGAGCAGGTGATGCTGGCCAATGAACTCCAAAACACAGGTGTTGATGAATTGGTGGTGCTTGATCCCGAGGGCCATGTCATCGAAGCCGTCAGTCACAACTTGGTATGGCTCATCAATGACCAGTGGTACACGGCTGATTTAACCCAAGCTGGTGTACATGGCGTTGGATTGGCCTGGCTTAAATCACGGGTGAATGTCAAAGCTGTGAACGCCAAGTGTGAAGATTTGGAACAAGCCGATGTGCTGTGCCTGATTAACAGTTTGAACGGCTTGCGTCTGGTACAAGAGTGGAAAGGGGTGAAAAACTATGCCACTCAGGTGCCAATTGTCGATAAAATGACCAGCCATTGGAAAGAAATGATGTCATGAAGCGTTGGTTGATAAAAATCAGTTTGTTGTTGGTGTTGCTTGCTGTGGCTGCAGCGTATTTGGTCTACAATCGCTATGACAATTTCCTTAAAACCCCGGTATTCAGTACCACACCTGTGACATTGGAAATCACCAAAGGCAGCCATTACTCAGATTTTGTCCAACTGGTTCATCACCACCAAGGGGGTGGCGATTTGTGGCAGTGGAAATTGTTGGCCAAATTGAATCCTGAAGTGGCGATGATTAAAGCAGGAGAATTTGAAATCACAGAGGAAAAAACACCGAGGGAGCTGCTCGATTACATCGCCAGTAATCAAGTCAAAACATACAGCCTGACCATGATAGAAGGTCATGCATGGAAAACGATCAAACCGACACTGGCTGAAAAAGGGTTGAAAATGGTGGCTGCAGACATGACAGATGAAGCCATCCAATCCGCATTAGACATCACCGCACCCAACCTGGAAGGTCAATTCCTTCCAGAAACCTATCAGTTTGTCAAAGGTGACAGTGATTTGTCGGTTTTGCAAAGGGCACACGAGGCATTGAAACAAACGTTACAGCAGGCTTGGGAAGGTCGTTCTGAATCTGTGCAACTGAACAACCCTTATGAACTGCTGATTCTGGCATCAATCATAGAAAAAGAAACCGCAGTGGCCTCTGAGAGAACTGAAATTGCCGGTGTGTTTCACCGCCGATTACAACAAGGGATGAAGCTGCAAACCGATCCCACTGTGATCTATGGCGTTGGCGATGCTTATGCTGGTGACATCACCCGCAAGCATTTGGACACCGATACGCCATACAACACCTACACGCGAAAAGGACTGCCACCCACGCCGATTGCCATGGCAAGTGCGGCTTCCATCCAAGCAGCAGCCCACCCCAAACCCGGTACATCCGCCACGTGGTCCTCGAGTTTCACGAGTTCATCCAGCGCCCCTGGGGTGACCACCCCCCGGACCCGACGTGGATCA
>JAUHZH010000416.1 GCA_030426065.1 Gammaproteobacteria bacterium | reverse complement strand
CCACTTTCTCTAGGCCTTTGATTTTGGCTGCAAAGGGAGATTATTGTCTTATTTATATGGATGAAGTTGACGACAGCAATTTTTTGGGGGCCATTCATAAGTCGGAAGGCACCATCATTGAAGGGGAGCATGTGTTGTCAGCATATCGCAACGTCCTGAGTGTGGGCGATTTCTATTATGCAACCAATCAAGATCAGGTGGTTAAAATTGACACATCAAACTGGCAAATTATGGCTGAAGCCACTTTACCCAATGAGAACCCAGGTTTAAAAACTTTTGAGTCCAACCTCAAAGAATCAGAGGACTTGAACATTGAACCAGCGGTTTTGTATCATGATGGTCAGCGGGTCATTGTCAACAGTGGTTCTTATACAGCTGTCTTTGATGAAAACTTGAACCCACTGTCAACCCCCGTTTGGTCACCGGTCGGTGGAACATTGAGTGACTGGCAATCAAGTCTGTCCATTGGAGCCCAGTCTCAAGCATTTCTTGTTTATGGATCAAGGTCTTTCAATCGATACCAAAGACAACTTCCTTTCATGAACCCTGATGCCTTAACAGCAGGGTTGGGTGTGGTGGATCAAGGTGTGTTGAAATTGTTTTATGGTCAGCACCGCTTGGAATTTGGTCGCAACCTGTATTTTAACCACCAACATCAAGGCCGCCTGGTTCAAGCCACCGACCGATACACTGGTCGCAAAGGCATATATCAACTGTCCAACACACCTGCCATCGGTCAGTTCATCAACGGTGCTTGGTATGACCCTGAATTGGCCAACCAAGGCTTGGCCATCCATCAAGGCAAGCGCACGGACGGCAGTGAATACCTGTTCCTCACCGCTTATCTGTTCAAAGGCGGCGCGCCCTTGTGGTTGGCGGGTGTCGGTGAAATACTTGCTCACAACGCCGAATCGATCACATTCGATTTGTATGAGTTCGACGGCTTGAACTTTTTACAGCCCGGTCAAGCAGCCAATCAAACCACCTTCGGCAGCATCAAACTGAGCTTGAGCGACTGCAACACCTTGGACATCGAACTGGATGATGGCAACAACACCCATGCTTTGAACATGTACCGGGCCAATGACACGACGTATCGGGAGTTGTGTCAGTGATGATGAATACACAAAAGGAATTGAACACACTGAAAACCTGTCTTTTTATTTGTTTGGCTGGCCTGTTTTCATTAACGGCACAGGGCCAGGCTTTGAATTTGTTGGTTTCTGAAGGCAGCGGCGTGTTACTGGGTGATTTGTCGCCGGCCAAAGTAGGCCAGCAAGTGGTGTTGGAACGCTTGGTTGAGGATGAGTCACAAGTCTGGCGCTATGACCTCGAAGCACAGCTGTGGCATGATTTGGACATAATAAATCCGATTGAAATTCTGCCGTTTAATGGCGGTGTGTTGGTGATTCATGGTGGTCATTCAGGAACCCAACTGACCCATTGGGATCCAGTCAGTAATCGGGTCAACACCTTGTCGAGCTTCGCTGATGATTATGTTCTGGGACAGGGCAGCGTGTTTCTTTTTCAAGACCAGATTCATGTGGGGCGTTATGATGGCCTTCAGATACATGCGGTGGATGCCGGTGCAATGGGTCATGAAGCACTGATACACAAACAACAAGGTGTGTGTGAATGGGACAATGGAGACCGAGTCATTGTTGGTGAAGGCGAAAGGCATGGATTGGTTGGGCTGGGTTCATGGTATGAATACGATGTTTTTGCCTATACCAACGCCGGTGTGGCCACTTCCACCATCGTTTTTGACGATGAGCTCAGGGACACCCCTGCTTGGCTGTTGAAAAAAAGGGGCGATTACTGTCTGATTTATGACGTTTACCCAGGCGAAGGTTCCATGGAATACACTTTGGTGGATGTGGTCAGTCCTTCAAAATCAAACAGCGATGCGGCTTTAAATTTTCTGGCGCCGTTGAACGAAAATGCAGGACGAGAAACTCACCATTTCGATGTGCTCATGTTGGACGACTTTGTGTATGCGACACGTCAAGACAAAATCTTGAAAGTCGACGTCAACACTTGGCAAACCGTCAAAGAAGTTCACGTGCCTTTACCGATAGGTCAAGGTTCATGGGAAGTCAGTAATTATGGCGATCCATGGGAAAACGACATCAATCAGCGTGCCATGCTGTTCTCAAATGGTGATCAGATCGTGCTGAACAACGGTCATTTCACAGCTGTT
>JAUHZH010000415.1 GCA_030426065.1 Gammaproteobacteria bacterium | reverse complement strand
GGTACTCCATCATCAGGTAGACGAGCCCCTCCCACACGCCGGAGTCGAAGACGGTGAGCGTGTGGGCATCAACCCAACTGGCCACTTTGATTTGTCTGCTGACACTTCTTTGGACTTGTCCTATGAATATGTTGATCACCAGCGATTCATCGATCGCGGCATCCCAACCGGTGCCAACGGGCGTCCTGTAGAAGGGTTGCACAATGTGGTGTTTGGTGACCCAGAATTGAACAAAACTGAATTGGAAGCGCACTTGTTCCATGCCATCTTACAACACCAGTTCACCGATAATTGGAAAGGTAATTTCAATGCCTTTTATGGCGATTACGATAAGCTTTACCAAAATTTTTATGTCTCTGGTTACGATCAAGAAAACACACCTGATGTGGTGACATTGGATGGTTACTTGGACACCACACAAAGAGAAAACTTGATTGTTTCGGGCAATTTGGTCGGTGAGTTCACGACCGGGTCGGTGGAACACACTTTGATTGCAGGTGTTGAGTTCATTGACACGTCCTCTAACCAAGACCGCTATAACTCGTTTTGGGACACCACTTTGGATGACAATGAGATCTTTGCAATTGCACGTCCTTTGAACCTGCGAGGTGGATTGGGCGTGAATGCCAGTGGTTTGGCAACAATCAATGATTTCACAGTTGACTTGAATGATGACACCCACGTGGACATCGACGTGTTTTCAGCATTCATTCAAAATGAAATTCAAATCACTGAGCGCTTGGATTTGGTTTTGGGTGCCCGCTTTGACAGTTTCGACATCACGGTCTTTAATGTGGTCGCCGATGAAACACGCAGCCGAAAAGACGATGAAGTTTCTCCGCGTTTGGGTTTGATCTTCAAACCATTGGAAAACATTTCTTTGTACGGCAGTTACAGCGAATCGTTCTTGCCACGCAGTGGTGAGCAGTTTGCCAACATCAATGGCAGCAACAACCAATTGGACCCCAACACCTACTCCAACAAAGAAGTGGGTTTGAAGTGGGATTTTGACAGGGGCTTGAGTTTAACTGCGGCCGCTTTCGAAGTGGAGCAAAGCTCACCACAAGTGGCTGACAATGACCCTTCAACTCTGGATGTGATTGATTCTGAGATTTCAGGTTTTGAAGTCCAGTTGAAAGGAATGGTGACCAGCCAATGGTACATCAGTGCCGGTTACAGTTACCTGGATGGTGAACAAGTGAATCGATCAGGCCCCACTGGTTTGCGTCCCAGAGAATTGCCTGAGAACATGTTTTCTGTATGGAATCACGTTCATTTGACCGATCGCTTTGCTTTGGGCTTTGGTGTCAGTCACCAGGATGACAGTTTCATTGACAACGGCAACAACGCGGTGTTACCGAGTTACACACGCTTTGATGCCGCTGCCTATTATCAGGTTTCTGACCGCTTTGACATCCAGTTGAACGTCGAAAACTTGACCGATGAGTTGTATTTCCCGAACGCGCACAGCACACACCAAGCAACGGTGGGTGCGCCTTTGAATGCACGTTTAACAGCCCATTGGCGTTTTTGATAACCTGACAGCTTTTGAAAACTGCACAGGTATGAAATACCAACAAGCCACAGCCTCCTCCAGAGCCTGTGGCTTTTTTTTAATCACCCACTTTTTCTCAGAATATCCGTCAATGGCGGAATTTTCGAGATAAAATAACCGCCACATCGGAGGACCCATGAAAATAAATTCCATCGTCATTGTATTGGTATTCTTGCTGACCGCTTGCTCTGGAGCTGATGAGTCAGCCAGCACTTCAAGTGATACATCGCAAACATCAGAAACACAAACCACCAGCCAAGCACCAAGTCAGGCAACCGCTTCTGAAACCCAGTCGGTGAACGTGTATTCTTCCAGAAAAGAAGCGTTGATCAAGCCGGTATTGGATCGCTTCACAGCGGCCACTGGGGTTCAAGTCAATTTGGTGACAGGCAAAGCCGATGCCCTGATTGAGCGCTTGAAATCAGAAGGTGAATCATCACCAGCCGATCTGTTGGTGACTGTTGATGCTGGGCGGCTGTATCGAGCACAAGTGGCCGGTTTGACCCAAGCAGTGAACAATGAGGTACTGGAAGCGGCCATCCCTGCGGCATATCGTGAGCCGGGTGGTCACTGGTTCGGTTTGTCTTTGCGTGCGCGCACCATCATGTATGCCAAAGACCGGGTTGATGCCAGTCAGTTGAGTACTTAT
>JAUHZH010000033.1 GCA_030426065.1 Gammaproteobacteria bacterium | reverse complement strand
TTCAGTGTGGGCTGTCGTTGGCCTCTGGTTTGGTGGAATAGCTCGGCACACTGTGCTAGTACTGCGATCGCTGCTGTGCACCACGAGAGCTAGTACAATTCAAAGCACCAAACACAGCCACTTGCCCTGCCCTCAAAACCCCGGCTTTCTCAAAACCGATGGACTCTAAATCATCACCCAGCCATTGGCAATGGTCTTTGTCTATGCCTGTGATGATCACCGCATCGGCATCCAACACATTAACAGCATCCAAACGACCACCCAGTCCCACTTCCATGACTTGAACGGCCACACCATTTGCCTCAAACACACAACATGCAACCAGAAAAGCCCATTCAAAATAGGACAGTTCAGTGGCGCCTCTGGCTTGTTCTACACGTTGAAAAGCGTCAACCAAGAGCGCATCACTGACCGGTTCGCCGTTGATGGCCACACGCTCGTTGAATTTAAAAATGTGGGGAGATGTGAATGCACCCACTTTGATACCTTGTGTTTTTAACAAAGCAGTCAACCATGCAACTGTAGAGCCTTTGCCATTGGTGCCGGCCACAGTGATGGTTTGGATGGGTTTGAGTTTGAGGTTTTGAAAAACGGTTTGAACATGCACCAAACCAAGATTGATGTGTTCTTGGTTCAGTGCATTAAGCCAGTCATCAAGTGTTTTTTTCATCCGCTGTGATGATGGCATCAGGTTCAATGGCTTGTCCTGCAGCTGGTAAAAACAGGTTCAGCAAATTGGTAATTTTGTCTCTTAAGTCATGTCGAGAGACAATCATGTCTATGGCACCATGATCCAAGAGAAACTCGGATTTTTGGAACCCTTCTGGTAATTTCTCTCGTACGGTTTGCTCAATCACTCGCGGGCCAGCGAAACAAATCAAAGCATCAGGTTCTGCAATGTTGACATCACCCAGCATGGCAAGTGAAGCCGACACACCGCCGGTTGTTGGGTTGGTTAATACCGATATGTAGGGCAAACCCGCCAATTTCATGCGATTCAAAGCCGCAGAAGTTTTCGACATTTGGAACAACGAGAACAATGACTCTTGCATCCGCGCCCCACCAGAAGATGAAAAATTGATCAGAGGCAGTTTTTCTTCCAGTGCCACATGCGCGGCACGTACGAAGCGTTCACCAACCACAGAACCCATGGAACCACCCATGTAATCAAAATTAAAGGCACAAGCCACCACATCTCGACCATTCAGACGGCCTTTCATTGCAACCAAAGCATCCTTTTCTCCTGTGCTTTTTTGTGTCGCTGCCGTGCGGTCTTTGTATTTTTTGCTGTCTTTGAATTTCAAAGGATCTTCAGGCTGAACTTCGGCGCCGATTTCAGTCCTTCCTTCTGGATCCAAAAAGTAATCCAATCTTTTTCGACCTGTCAGGCGTTCATGGTGGCCACATTTGGGGCACACCTTGCCTTGTTTGATGAAATCAGGCTGATACAGCACCGATTCACATTTCTTACACTTGTCCCACAAGCCTTCTGGGATGTTCTTCTTTTTGTCTCCGCCTTCGGTTCTGATGCGGGAAGACATGATTTTTTGAAACCAACTCATTGCTTTACTAGTTTTGTGGTGGAACGGCCAATTATAACGAATTCAAAGCCGTTCTGATAGGTTTGGCCGCACGGGTGGCATCGCTTTCATTTTCGCATTGGCCCAGCTTTTTAACCAACGCACTGCCAATCACGACCGCATCGGCTTGTTTAGCCACAGCCACTGCTGATGCCGCGTCTTTGACACCAAACCCAACGGCCACTGGCAATGTTGTTTGGTTTTTGATTTTTTGAATGTCCACATTGACCGATTCGGCGTCCAAATCTGCTGATCCTGTGACCCCTTTCAGAGCCACATAGTAAAGGAAGCCCCCGGCGTGTGCCGTGATGTGCTTTGTTCGTTCATCAGTGGTGGTGGGTGCCACCAGAAAAATTTGCTCCATGTCAGCGGCTTTCAGTAGGGACAGCAAATGTGCTGACTCTTCTACGGGTGAATCCACCAACAACACCGCATCCACGCCTGCATTTTTTGCCTGATCGACAAACTCAGCGTAGCCAAAACATTCCACTGGGTTCAGATAACCCATCAAAACAATCGGTGTGGTGCTGTTGCGCTCACGAAATAACTGAACCAAAAGCAGCACGTCTTTCAAACCCACTCCATTGGCAATCGCCTGCTCTGAGGACAATTGAATCACTTCACCGTCTGCCATGGGATCCGAAAAGGGTATCCCCAACTCAATCACATCGGCTCCGGCTTCAACCAAGGCATGCATGATGGCCACGGTCCATTCTGCTTTGGGGTGACCAGCCGTGATGAATGGTATCAGTGCTTTGCACCCTTGCAGCTGTTCAAATGTAGGATTCAAACGACTCATACTGTGACTCCTTCAATGGCTGCTATGGTGTGCACGTCTTTGTCACCCCGGCCTGATAAGTTGACGACAATGTTGGCACCCTTGGGCAAGTTTCTGGCCAGTTTCATGCCATAGGCAACAGCATGAGAGCTCTCAAGCGCAGGTAAAATGCCTTCAATTTTAGTCAATGTGTGAAATGCGTCCAAAGCCTCGTCGTCATTGATGGTGACGTATTGTGCGCGCCCTGTGTGGTTCAAGAAAGCATGCTCTGGACCCACTCCTGGATAATCCAGTCCTGCTGAGATGGAGTGGGTTTCTGTGATTTGGCCATCGTCATCTGACATCACATAGGTTCGGTTACCATGCAAAACACCCACTTTACCTGCTGTGATGGAAGCGGCATGTTCACCGGTTTCCACACCATGACCGCCTGCTTCAACGCCATAAATGGCCACACTGGCATCGTCCAAGAAGTCATGGAATAAGCCCATGGCATTCGAACCACCACCGACACAAGCCACCAACGCATCTGGCAAACCGCCCATTTTCTCAGCTGATTGTTTTTTCACTTCTTGTCCAATCACGGCATTAAAATCACGAACCATCTCTGGGTAAGGCTCAGGACCTGCCACCGTACCAATGATATAAAAGGTATCATCAACATTCGTCACCCAGTCACGCATGGCTTCATTCAATGCATCTTTCAAAGTTTTAGATCCCGATGAGACTGAACGCACTTCTGCACCCAACAACTTCATTCGAAACACATTGATGGCTTGACGGGCAATGTCCACTTCGCCCATATAAACCACGCACTCAAGCCCCAATCTCGCCGCCACAGTGGCCGTTGCCACGCCATGTTGGCCAGCCCCGGTTTCTGCAATGATCCGTTTTTTACCCATCGCTTTTGCCAACAAGATTTGGCCCACGGTGTTATTGATTTTATGCGCACCGGTGTGGTTCAAGTCTTCCCTTTTCAACCAGATGTTGGCACCACCGACTTTTTGAGTCAGCCTTTCTGCTAAATATAAAGGTGAGGGCCGCCCCACATAATCAGCCAAATCCTTCTTAAATTGGGCCTGGAAGGTTTCATCTGTTTTGAATTTTTTGTAAGCCTGCTTTAATTCTTGCAAGCAATGCATCAGGGTTTCAGAAGCAAAAATGCCTCCAAAATCACCAAAATGCCCCCTATCGTCGGGAAAATCAGCGTATTTCATAGATTTACTGGAATTTTTTAATGATTTGACAAAATTGTTCCATCAAGGCAGCAGATTTTACGCCACGTTGTGACTCAATACCACTGCTGACATCGACATATTGTGTTCCGGTCTTTGTGAAAGCCGTGTGAATGTTGTCGACATTCAAACCACCTGCCAAAATCAAACGGTTTCGCCATTCAGTCGGGAATTTAAACCATGGAAAAGAATCACCAGACCCGCCACTTTTGCCTGCACCAAATGCATCCAGCAAAAATTGCTCTGCTTTCGGATGTTCCTTGGTCACCTCATGCCATGGCGTGTTCGACAGCATGGGAATGGCTTTCCAATACCTGTGCCCGAACTGTTCGCAAAAAGACGCCGTTTCGTTACCGTGAAACTGCAAAACATCGGGTTTGACCTGCTCTAAAACCGTCCTGATTTCTTCCACTTCTTGATTGGCAAATAAGGCCACCACTTCAGTTTTGGGTCGTGTTTCTGTCAGCAATTTTTGAGCTGACTCAGGGTCAATGTATCGAGGGCTTCTTTTAACAAACACCAATCCAATGGCATCTATTCCTAATTGTTCAGCCAACCTCACATCAGCCACGGTGGACAGGCCACAGTATTTGATTTTAACCATTGTGTATTCTCGGAATATTGTATGTATCCGGATATGTCACACCTGCAAAAACCAAACCATTGGGCGGCGCTGTGATACCGGCTTTCCGCCTGTCCTTGCTGTTGACAATGTCTTTCAGCCAGGAAGCAGGTTTTTCCCCTTTGCCAATGGGTATCAAAACACCCATGATGTTTCTGATCATGTGGTGAAGAAAGCCGTTGGCTGTGACATGGAAGTGAATCAATTCCCCTTCTCGAACCACATCAGCTCGGGTGATGGTTTTGACGGGTTCTTTGGATTGGCATTGACTGGACCTCAATGCCGAAAAGTCATGCCTTCCCAAGAGGTTCATGGCCGCTTCTTGCATGGCATGCTCATCCAAAGGCGTCAACTCCCATGTCATGTGGTGCCGATTGATGGCCGGCCTGACTGGACGATTGATGATGGTGTATTGGTATGAACGGCTGGTTGCTGAAAATCGTGCATGAAAATCATCATCGACACGCTTGGCCCACAAAACACTGATGGCACGGTGGCCTGAAGAGTTGATACCCAAGGTCCATTGTCGATCATTGCGATCAGCTTGGGTGTCAAAATGAATCACCTGGTGTCGGGCACTGACCCCCGTGTCGGTCCTGCCACAACAGATGATTTGAACGGGTTCATTGGCCACTTGACTGATGGCCGCTTCCAATTCAGATTGCACCGTGGGTCCTTGTTTCTGAAACTGAAACCCCAAAAAAGGCTGACCATCGTATTCAACGCCACAAGCGATGCGCATAAAAAAAGCCGGATATTAAACCCGGCTCATTATAGGCTAAAGCGTCAGAACTTTACATGTCATCTAACAGCTTCTTGGCTTCTTCAATTTGGGATTCGTTGCCTTCGGCAGCCACTTCCTTCAGCAAGTTCCTGGCGCCATCGTTGTCACCCATTTCGAGGTAGGCTTTGGCTAAATCCATCTTGGTGTCGATGACATCACCGTCTTCCATCATGTCGTCCAAATCCAAGCCCAAATCCAAATCACTGTCGTCTATTGTTTCTTCTGATTCCACTTGTAAATCCTCTGCAGCGTCTTCATTGATATCTAACATTTCATCAAACTCGTCTACTGATGAAACACCTTCCTCAACAGCTTCTTCGACTGCTTCTTCATCTAAATCCAGTTCGAATGATTCATCATCCAATGAGAAATCCATGTCTTCATCTTCTGATTCATCAGAATCTTCACCGGTCATTTCACTGACGGCATCATCGATTTCCGATGCCAATTCGTCTTGTGCTTTGTTTCCTTCATCTTCCAAGCCATCCAGTTCGCTCAAATCGAAATCAAAATCATCATCCAATCCTTCTGCTTGTTCGCTTGCCTGTGAAGCTTCTTCACTCAAATCTTTGGTGATCACATCATCCAGTGACTCATCGAACAGTGATTCTTCATCTTCACCAGCTGATTCGTTTGATTCATCTGACTCATCAATTTCATCACTCAGGAAACCATCCAAATCGAATCCGTCGTCATCATGATCTTCATCTTCTTCTTCGACCGCTTCTTGTGATTCTTCATCGTCAAATCCTTTGAAGATGTCATCTTCATCATCCATATCGGCATCAAAGTCGATTTTCTTATCCAACTCAGCCAAGACATCATCTTCAGCCACATCGTCATCATCGCCTTCCAACAAATCTTCTGATAATGGCTCGTTGACTTTGGTGTCGTCTGCCAGAGTCTCAGTGACTTCTGATTCTTCATCATCACTGCGTTTTCGTGATTTGATGTCATCCAAGAAACTGGTCTCTTCAGCCACATCTTTGTTTCTGCCTGACACCAAGCGAGGAACAAAAATCAGCAACAACAAACCAACCAAGCCCATCAAAACCCAACGCAAGTTGTCCATGACCCAATTGACAGCGGTGTCAACCATGGAAGGTTCCTGAGCTGATTGAGCGCCAGAAAAGCTGGGGGTTGTGTTAACAGCGGGTTGTGCAGGCTCTGCATCGGCATCATCGGTTTGTTCCGCTGCATCTTCAACAGAATCCGCTGAATCTGCATCGGTGGATTCAAAACCTGCACCCGTCATGGCACCGTCTTCGGTTTCCGAACCTTCTACCAAACTCACCTCACCGATAGACAACTCATCATTTGAATCGGTTGTCGTGTCTTGGTTGGCCAACTCATCACCCCAAACATCGTCGGTTTCAACGGCATCAGTTTCAGTGTCGTTGGCTGTGGCCATTTGTTCTTCCAAATTGGCCATGTCGTCACTTTTCACTTCAAGTGCTGCTTGTTGCTGCTCAACCAAGGACTCCAGTTCATTGACACGATCTTTGAGTTCAGTGTTTTCAGATGTGGTGTTGTACAGCTCTTCGGCCATGGCATCGTCTGATGTGCTGATGCCTGTGCTGTCACCATCTCCATCACTGCTCTGGCTGTCATCACCACCTGAAAGCTCTACACCGTAATCAATGCTGCTGGTGTCATCTGCGGCCAGTTCACTGTAATCAGAAGTGGTTTGAAAACTGGAATAGTCCGAGCTGTCCGTTGTGGCTGGAGACCAAGTGTCGTTGTGGCTTTGTGCCAGCCTCATGGCTTCCGTTTGTGACAGCTGCTCTATGTCTTGCAAAGTTGGAATTGAAAGCACACTGCCTTTGTTCAATTGATTGATGTTGTTGTTGGCAAAAGCATTTGGGTTTTTATTGAACAACGCCATCATCATCTGGTGCGTACTGATGTTGCCTGGTTTGTTGGTGTTGGCTAATGACCAAAGCGTATCACCTGATTCTACTGTGATGTCACCAAAATTGGCTTGGTAGACAGGCTCGCTGGCTTCCGTATCTTCAACATCATCAGTATCCGACTCTTCAGAAACTGAAGCTTCTGCTTCCGAACTGACATCGGCTTGTTGCGCCTCTTCTCTGGTTTGTACAGTTGGCTCAGAAACTTGGGTTTCTACTTCTTCAGGTTCTGTTGTGGCTGATGTGTCCTCATAATTGTCTGTGTCTTGGTAGCTGTTGACGATGACACTTTGAGAAGACTGGTAGACGGGTGGATCCAACAAAATGGTGAACTCACGTAGAATCCGACCATTACCCCAATTCACATCAAGCAACAAGCTGACAATCGGTTCACTGATCGGACCTGAGGATGTGACATTGATGGTCAAAGGATTTTCTTCATCCAATGCCACTTGAATGTTGTTGGGCACAAAGGAACGGTCAAGTCCCACTTTCTTATAGTCTGCGGCACTGGCAATGGCCACAGTGATTTCAGAGAAGTCATCGCCTTCTCCCATCATCAAATCGATGTTGGCTTGCAAGGGTTGATCCAGTGCGGAATGCACTTGAATTTTACCCATACCCAATGATTGGGTTTGCTGAGAAACCATGGTCAGTCCCATTGCCAAACCAATAATGATCATTTTTTGCTTCATAATTTGCCCTTCAAACGCAGAGATTTGTTTCTATTTATGCCAATAACAAACAGATATTAACCAATTCTGAACAAAAATACCAAGAAATAATCTAAAAAAAAACGCCTAACTTACTCTTTATCCAGTGTTTTTACTAAGAGTTCAGCGATTTGAACACTGTTCAACGCAGCGCCTTTTCTGATGTTATCTGCGACAATCCACAAGTTGATTCCATGGTCAGTAGAAATGTCTTCCCTGATTCTTCCCACATAAACAGGATCATTTCCAGCAGCATTGACGGTGGGAGATGGGTATCGCAATTGGGATGGATCATCCATCACTTCGACACCAGGTGCTTTGGACAACAGCTCCTTGACTTCTTGTGCGCTGATTTTCTTTTCGGTTTCAATGTGTACGGCCTCAGCGTGGCCATAGAACACAGGGACACGCACACACGTTGGGTTCACCTTGATGCCACTGTCTGCCAAAATTTTCTGGGTTTCCCAAACCATCTTCATTTCCTCTCGGGTGTAACCGTTGTCTTGAAACTGATCGATGTGTGGAATCACATTGAATGCGATTTGCTCAGAATATACTTTTTTCTCCAATGGCTTAAAATTCAGCAAGGCACGTGTTTGACCAGACAATTCTTCAATGCCTTGGTTGCCCGACCCTGAAACCGACTGATAGGTAGCCACATTGATTCGGGTGATCCCCACGGCCCGATGAATGGGTGCCAAGGCGACCAACATTTGAATGGTGGAACAGTTGGGGTTGGCGATGATGCCCGTTTGCTTGTAATCTTGGATGGCTTCAGGATTCACTTCCGTGACCACCAATGGCACATCTTCTTCATTGCGAAAATGTGAAGTGTTGTCAATCATGACACAACCCGCATCGGTACATTTCGCCGCATAAGCTGCAGACACACTGCCACCGGCGGAGAACAAAGCAATGTCAGCTTGGCCAAAGTCGAATGCATCCAGGTCAGTCACTTCAAAGGATTTCTTATTGAACTCAATGAGTTGACCGGCGCTGCGTTTGCTGGCCAATGGAAACAATTGATCAACTGGAAATTTTCGTTCTTCCAATATGCTCAACATGGTTTGACCGACTGCACCTGTGGCACCCACCACAGCAACGTTGTATTTTTTAGACATGGTTATTTTCCTGAATTGATTTGTCCGTTGTTTCTGAGTACATGATCCATGATGACCAAGGCCATCATGGCTTCGACAATGGGAGTCGCCCTGATGCCAACACAGGGGTCATGACGTCCTTTGGTGATCACCTCAACCGGTTCACCATGGATGTTTTCGCTGCGACCTGGAATGCGCAATGAAGATGTGGGCTTGAAAGCCACACTCAATGTGATGGGTTGACCTGTCGAAATCCCCGCCAGAATGCCACCTGCGTGGTTACTTTGAAATTCACCTGACACGATCTCGTCACGATGCACACTGCCTGCCTGCGCCACCGATTCAAATCCAGCTCCAATCTCAACACCTTTGGAAGCATTGATGCTCATCATGGCGAGTGCCAATTCTGCATCCAATTTGCCATAAACCGGCTCGCCCAATCCAGCGGGCACTTGTATGGCTTCAGCATCGATGCGCGCACCCACCGAATCTCCTGACTTTCTTAACCCATCCATATAGGCTTCTAATTCAGCAATCCGCTCTGTATCACCGGTAAAAAATGGGTTGTCATCACGGACGCTGACATCACCTTTTGACAATTCAATGTCTCCTAATTGTGACAGCCAAGCTCGGATTTCTATGTCATGGTGTAATTTAAGCCATTTCTTGGCCAAAGCACCGGCAGCCACTCGCATGGTGGTTTCTCGAGCAGATGAACGGCCACCGCCTCGATAATCCCTGATGCCATATTTGTGCCAATAACTGTAATCAGCATGGCCCGGTCGGAACACTTCTGCTATGTCAGAATAATCTTTGCTGCGGGCATCGGTGTTTTCAATCAATAAGGCGATGGGGTGACCGGTTGTTTTGCCCTCGAACACACCCGAAACAATATGAACATCATCTTTTTCCTTTCTTTGAGATGTGTGTCGAGATTGACCTGTGGCCCGGCGTCTCAACTCCACTTTAATCTCTTCCGGAGTGATCTCCATACCCGGCGGAAAGCCATCCAAAACACAACCTATGGTGTGACCATGAGACTCTCCAAATGAAGTGAACACCAAATTTTTACCAAAACTGTTATGAGACATGATTTAAAAACTCATCAAAATGCGGCTTGAATCTTAACAAATCCGAACGCGTGAAAACACAAATCCCTTGCCCGTCTCCTGCTTCATCTGCTTCAAAACCAAAATCCACCCACACAAAAGGGACTTGAGGGAACGCATCTGCCAAGGCTTGATCATAAAACCCAACCTCTAATAACAAATGACCATGATCCGTTAAATAGTCAACCGCTTGCGACAATATGCGCACAGGAATTTCCAAACCACCACGCTCGGTCACCAGTGCCATTTTGGGTTCATGACTGAATTCTTCGGGCAATTGCTGGTATTCGTGCTCACTGACATAGGGCGGGTTGGTAACTATCAAGTCATACTCACCAGAAAGGTCATCAAACAAATCAGATTGAACACATTGACTGCGAGCAGTTAAATTCAAAGCTTTTTGATTGACAGCCGCCACCGCCAAGGCATCAGAACTCAAATCACTCAAGGTCACTCGACAATGATCAAAATAATGTGCGATGGCCAGTCCAATGCAACCTGACCCTGTGCATAAATCCAAAACTTGGCGCACCTGGCTCATGTTCACCCAAGGCTGAAAGGCTTGGTCAATCAATTGAACAAATGGAGAACGGGGCACCAGAACACGCTCATCGACGGTAAAAGACAGCCCAGCAAAAACAGACGTTCCCAGCACATAAGCCATGGGCTGACGTGTGGTGATGCGCTTGTGCATCAACGTCAGTGCCTGCTCAACCTGTTGTTTTGATACAGCTGAGTCAACCCGGTCATTCAATTGTTCAAAATCCAATGAGAGCACATGCATCAACAACAACACGACTTCATCACTGACATCAACCACGCCATGTCCTGAATACACCACAGCCTGATCCAATTTTTGGCCTCTGGCGTCGGTCACCCACCCGACGTGCGCGGTGTGGCTCGGCGCCTCGGCAAGCCTCGCGTTCGTGAACCGGCTGGCAACGACCCCCACCGCCAGAGGCCCACTGAGCCTCACGACGGCGAGTGCGCTCTCGCCTCTGGCGGTCGCAAGAGCTGCGATGGTGTCAGAACCCGTCATGTTGTGCCTCTGGCGGTC
>JAUHZH010000414.1 GCA_030426065.1 Gammaproteobacteria bacterium | reverse complement strand
CTGATCGTCTTACGTTCTCTTTGACTCCTTTCCATCATCATTTTCACCCTTCTTTTAATCACCTCTTCTGATTGCGACTCTATAGCCATTGAGTCTAAATAAGTGGTCAACAATTCCTTGCTCAATTGATCATTTCTAGCTCGAAGTGCCAAAGCCAATTTCATCGGAACAACAGCCATGGTGGTTATTGCATCATTTGATTGATTCATCACCAATTGACCCAAAAATCCGACTTCTTCCATCAAAGCATCGTTTTCGGCAATCAATGATTGTTCCATTTGCTCAATGAAGGCAGTCGCCAGCACCGCTTGATCTGACTCAATCGCTGACCAAATGGCATGGTTCAGGTAAAACCGTTGAAGGTAATCATGACCTGGACCTACTGAAGGGGAGGATTGATAGACTTCGATCACCTTTTTATGACTTTTTTCAGCAAACAATGCCACCACAAGGTTTTGTTGTAGCTGGTTGATGGCTTCCACCTCGTTCTCGGGGATCAATGCCAGCACGTCTTCACTGTCCTTGATTTTATCGTACACATCACCTCGGTGATTTCTCATGGATCGGTAGGCCAAAAACATGTCAACGTATGTGCTCCATTTCCCTTCAGCTTTCAACTGATCCATTCGCTGAACAAAAAGGTCTTCATAAACATGTGATTCTGCGCCATACATGGACTGTGACACCAGTTGATAAAAATCATCAGGCTCATCGACCATCAGGTTTTTCAAAGCATGCCATTCTTCTGCATTCTGTTGATCATGATTTTCAAAAATTGTATGGGTCAAGGCCATCCGTTTCCAGTCTCTGTAATCGGCTTCATCTTGCCAGCCACTCGACTCATAAAGGTTTACGGCTTGTACCGCCAACGGCATCACGAAATCCTGGTATTCCTGTTGTTCAGCGAATTTCAAAGCTTCTTGATAAATGGCTTTTTTCTCATTGATGTCGCTGGTCGCTGCCACCCGTTTTTGGTAATAACTGGGTTCCCATTGATCTGCATTGAAATTTGTATCCGCATCATATTCATAATAACTGTCATCATTGTCACTGATGCGTTCCATTTTAAAAACAGCCAACAAGTCCATGTCCATGTAACGGTCAACAAACACCACTGGGGATATCAGGAAGAAAAGGTAAACACCCATGCCCAAAACCGTTTCTCTGGTCTTGGGTTGGGGTTGTTTGTAGCGGGTGACCAGAGAATTGGCCACAACCATCTTTTCTGGAAACAAACTGTTTTGTTTGGCCATCATTCGATAAACCTCAGTGAGTTGGTCAAACTCATTCATGGATCGCAATGCATTTTCATCTGATTGCTTGATCAATTGATATTCAAGCCAATTGTTTTTTAAGCCTAAACCCAAGATGACCGCCAAAAATGTCAGAATCATGTCTGACCAGGCCCATGCAAAATAAGCAAAAACCAAAACCCCAAAAACCTTGAACACCAATTGTGCGGCGGGCCAACGAGAAAACACCAGGTCATTGACCACATGGCCACCATCCAGTGGCATGAATGGCATCAAGTTCAAGTAGTTGATGATCACCAACATCAGCAACAACCCCAGCACATACATGTTGATCATAAAACCGGGTTGCCACAACACCAAAACCAATGCCAGCAAAAGCCCTGGAACGGGTCCTGCCAATGACACCCACGTTTTTTGTAATGGTGTGGGCTGAGACTTTTTACCCATGGCGACGGCGCCGATGGGCAAGAACAAAATTTGCAGGTCTCGGTATCCAAACGCTTTCATGGCCCAATAGTGCCCCAGCTCATGAAACAGCAACACAGGAGCCAACAACATCACCAACATCAGGTCCCAAGCAATGCCTATCACCAAACCAAAAACAATCACAGAACCAACAAACAACATCAGTTTTCCAAACCGTTTCAGTTGCGAGGCTTCTTGGTAACCATTGGCCCTTTGGTGGGCTTTGGCTTCTGCTTGATGCAAAAAACCCAGTTCTTTTAATTTTTCTTCATGGGCTTGCTTGGACAACGGTTCGTCTTTCATCTTCTTGTTCATTAATTGCCAAGACAGTTTCATGGCAGAAATGAATGTCAAACCCAAAACCAGTTTGCCCTCTTTGTCTTTCTTTTTATAGGCTGCACCAGAATGGTACAGGAAGCGCAGGTATTCATCGGCGTTGTGTGCCAAGCGCTCAACATACGCTTGGGCAGGTAATCGATCGATATCAACTGTTTGTTGGCTGTTCTC
>JAUHZH010000413.1 GCA_030426065.1 Gammaproteobacteria bacterium | reverse complement strand
AGCCTGTTTGATGCGCCTGGCGGCATCTTCACAAAACATCAGGTTTTGGCCATTGCGCAAGGCAAAAGCCTGTTCATCGGCGCGTTTGACTGCCGCTTGTACTGCAGTTTGCAATGTGTCTTCCACGACATCAATCAAATGCTGAACAGGTATTTGAACTTGGTCTTGTGGCAGTTTGATTTTAACCACTGCCGAAGACCGTTGCGCATGAGGCGTGGCATGGATGCCTTGTTCCGAACCCAACCATTCAACCACGGCGTTGAAATCCACGGCATCACCTGAAAAGTGTGATTTGAAGTTGTCTTGTATCAACTGACGTGCCAAAGCAGCAGAGCACGGACAGGTGCTTGAATACGTCACTTGGAAACTCAGGTATTTAGACAGGCCTGTTTTTTGGCAGTTGACCACCGACAGCTTGATGGGATAAGCACGCCATCCGGCATACTGACTGACCAGTGCCGGCCTGCGCAACAGCGCTTCAGACTCCACTTCTATCAATGCATTTTGGCTCAGGCCTTTGTGGGTGGCAATGAACCGGTCTGTCAATTCGTGCAACCTCTGATAGTCAATGGCTTGTTCACTGAACACTTCATCACAAGCCAAATACAATCGAGACATGTGGATGCCTCGGGAATCTGCATCGTCCAAAGACACCTCAGCCCGAACTTGTGCGATCATGCTCTGTAAGGCCACATCGGCATGTAAGTTCAGCGGCATTTCCATGTCGCTCATGCCCACCCATTGCAACTGACCGCCCACTTTGGCTTTTTCTTCGGCTGCGATGTCAGGAAGTGTACAAGATTGATTGGTTGAGTCTAACACGGCTCAGCTTGGTGATTCAAAGACCCTATCATGCGGTCTGGTTGGGTAAAAAACAAGTCCTCTGGGGTTGAGATTACGTTCTGTTCTATCACAAATCGAACAATCGATTGCTGTCAAAGCCTGGAATGGTGGCTTTGTGGTTCCTGGTCGCTGCCAACACCTTGAATTTCTCACCCATCTCAGTCGGCAACACCAACCGCTTCATTTCACTGACCTGATGAAAATAAACATCATAAGGAGCCGCCTCATCAATCAAGTCTGGCAAGCCCAATGACATCAAAAAATCAGCTTGGGTGGTGAAACCACATACATCCAATCCCAGTTGATCCATTTCATGCGCAAGGTGTGTGAAATCAACAAAAGCCGTGATGTCTTGCAAGCCGATCGATTGGTATGGATTGAAATTGGCTTCATGCCTTTGGTGACAAACCAAAGTCCCTTGATTTCTTTGCGGGTGATGAAATTGCGGCGCGCCGTATCCGTAATCCACCCACATCACCACACCCGCACGCAAGTGTTGTGTGATGCCTTTCAACCACAACCCCAAATTTGGGACGAATTCAGACCGGTAACCTTCGGGTAATTCCAGTTGTTTCTGCGCCAATTGTTGGGCCAAGTGATCAGGAAAATCATGCCATTGCTCTTGCAGCTGGCCTGCTTGGTTGGCCAACATCAAACGTTGATACCCAACCGCAGTGGTCTGAAACACCTCAACAGGCAAGGCATCGACCACTTCATTGCCAAATACAATGCCATCAAACGACTGATCAGGGACGCTCGCCAGCCAATGAACACGCTGACTCAAATGAGGCGGCAAAGCCTCAACCTGCTGTTGTTGCACATGCTTCAAATCGGCACTGACTTCCAATATCCAATACGACTCAGGCAACGCATCCATGCCATCCAAAGCCCTTAACACATCACAACAAAAGCTGCCTTGACCGGCTCCCAGTTCCAGCAACACAGGTGCATCATAAGCACTCAAAACCGGAGCGAAACTGCGAGCCAAACAACGGGCAAATTGTGATCCCAGTTCAGGCGAAGTGACAAAATCACCCTCCCGGCCAAACTTTTTCAAACCCGCACTGTAGTAGCCCAAACCGGGTTCATACAAGGCCATTTCCATGAACCGAGCAAAACTGATCAACCCCTTTTGTTTGATTTCTTGGGTGATTTTGTGTTGCAATGCCAAGCTGAGGTTTTCAATGCGTTCGTTCATGGGATGAGTCAAAAAGAGTTGCACATTTGGTTGCACAGCAACCCACATCAAAATAAGCAAGCTGCCAAACAACACACGGCCGTCATTTTACAGCAACTGTTGAAACGGTACACTGGCCAAACAGAGGATTTCACCATCCTTCGCAATGACAATGGCAAGCCTTACACCCCAAATGGCCCCCATTTTTCTTACAG
>JAUHZH010000412.1 GCA_030426065.1 Gammaproteobacteria bacterium | reverse complement strand
AACGTGGGGAAAGTGTCAATCAAGCCATACACAGGGTTGTAAAGGTCAAGCAGGCCGCCCATTTGATAGAGGAACAAGCTGTCGTTGTCGGTTTTGCTGTTCTGGTAATCGATGCCAAAAACCAATTGGTGTATGGTGCTGCCCCACATTTTACTGCCGTGCAGTCTGACATCGGCCGTCCATGTTTTGGCGTTGGCATCACTGATATAAAAAGAACGCAATATGCTGCGATCATCATCTTGAAACACAGGAGGCCAACCGTACATGGTACGGTAATCGGCACTGGAGTCACTGTAACGTGTGCCCGCATGGATCTGCCAATCATTCAAGAAATCGTGGTTGAACAAAGCGGTGAAGGCTTGTTGTTCGGTATCATAACGGTCAAAACCAGGCTCGCTGACAAATCGATTGACTGGAATTTGGCCAAATGGTGCCGGCAGGATGGTGCCTTGGTGAGGGAAAAACTGGGTGCTTGATCCGGTTTCATTTTGTGTCCAGTTCCCAATCAAGGTCAGTTCTGATTGTTCACCGAAGATGAATTTTAAACTGGGGTTGAAAACCAATGAATCGTCAGGAACGAAGTCTGTTTGGTGATCCGAGTCTCTGTAAAGTCCAACCATGCGGTATAGCACAGATGCATCTTCATTCAAAGCACCTGTGAAATCTGCTGCGATTTGTTTGCGATCAAAAGAACCCAATTGCCCCCAAATTTCACCTGCAGATTCTGCTTGTGGCTTTTTGCTGACCATATTGATCACACCACCCAAACTGCCTTGCCCATAAAGTACGGAGCTGGGACCTTTCAAGATTTCAACTTGATGCAGACTGTAAGGGTTGGGTCGTGTGTTGTTGTAATGATTAAAGTTGGTTCTCAATCCGTCCAAATACTGTACTGGTGCCACAGACCGTATTTGTGCCCAGTCTCCACGACTGTCGACGCCATATGGGCCGTTGTAAACACCAGCCACATAGCCCAAAGCATCTTGGATGGTATCCGCGCCGAGATCTTCAAATCGTTCAGATGTTAAAACAGAGACTGACTGAGGTGTATCTACAATCGGTGTGTCATTTTTGGCTCCGGTGGCAGATACATAGGAAATCAATCCAGAGGTTGACGCCGTGACTTTGATTTCTCCCAAGTCTTCAGTTGATTCCGCCACATTTTCTGCCCATGAAAGGGAAGGGGTAAGGCATGCAAACAATGCCACATACAAAGTATTCTTCTTCATTTTCAAACAAATGTGAGTAAAGCTGCGCATGATAATCTAAATGAGAATGATGCGCAACTATAATAAATATTTGAATTTAATGACAGGGTGAAAAGTTGGAGGTCAATTAAGAACAAGCAAGGCTTGGGTGGTGGCTGCGGTGCGGTTGTTGACACCAAGTTTGCGGTAGATTTGTTGTAGGTGTTTGTTCACCGTGCGATCTGAAATACTTAATATTTTTGAAATTTCCCAGTCAGTTTTGCCTTGTGAAACCCAAAACAACACCTCAGCTTCTCGCCGGGTGATCTTGAGCTTGTTTTTCAGGGTTTGTTTTTCGGTGATCAGGTTTTGTGATTTGATTTTGATTAAATGGTGGGGTTCTGAATCGTCGCTGAGTAGGGTCAAGTGGAACGTGGTTTCGCCTTGTTGAATCATCAAAGCATCATTGGCTTCAGGGTCTTTGAGCCAATGTGAGACCAGTTCACGGTCTTTACTGGTCAAGGCAGCAAGGAGCTTTTGTGCCTCTGGGGTTTGCCATTGGATCTGACCAGAATCATCCAAAGCCATCAGGTATTGTCCTGTGTGGTCCAAAGCCGCTTTGGTTTTTTGTGTCACTTGGGCATTGTTGATGTGCACTTTGACCCGTGCCAACAGCTCTTGGTGGTTAATGGGCTTGATCAAATAGTCGACACCACCGGCGTCGAACCCAGCCACCATGTGTTTGGTTTCGCTCAAACCGGTCATGAAAATCACTGGCAAATCGGGTTGAGTGTGTTTGACTTGCTGACACGTTTCAAACCCATCCATGCCAGGCATTTGCGCATCCAATAACATCACATTGGCTGTGACTTTGGTAAGGGTTTCGAGGGCTGCTTCACCGCTGTTGGCCACCAATACACGGAAACCGGCATCGCTCAAAACACGGTTGAGCAGATGTAAAGCATTGGGGTCATCATCAACCAGAATTACGGTGGCATCAATGGTGTGCATGGGCGAGTAATGATTTGATTTGTTCCATTTGAAAACTGTGAGTAGCTTTCA
>JAUHZH010000411.1 GCA_030426065.1 Gammaproteobacteria bacterium | reverse complement strand
AGACTGGGTCAATGCCCAATTTTCTGAAGTCTTGCCTTTGGTACAAAGCCATTACCAAAACAACCCATTGATTGAGTCTGACAACCAACGCTTACACGAAGTGATGCACGCCCACGCCCATTCCAACAAATGGGTTGATGCCGTGGCAGGCGACATGGAGCGCCATTATTCACCGGGGCGCACTTGGGAAGCCACCACACGTGTGATCGCCCGATTGGCACAACAAGGTGACGTTTTGGACATTGGCTCTGGCGACGGCGTTTTGGCTGAATTGATGTCTGGCCAATGCCAAAGTTACACATGTGCAGACAACAATCTGAAAGCCATAGAAGCTGCAAAAAACCGTTTGAAACATGCCAAAAATGTCAGTTTCAAACAAGCAGACATGCACCAACTGCCTTTCGAAAACCAGAGCTTCGATCGGGTTTTGATGCTTCATGTTTTGACTTACTCAGAACAGCCTCAGCAAGCCATCAAAGAAGCCTTGCGTGTGTGTAAACCAGATGGTGAAGTGTTGATTTCCACCTTATTCAAGCACAAACACAAAGACGTGAAGGACACATTTGGGCACGTCAATTTGGGCTTTGAAACACAAGAGCTGGTGCGCTGGTGCGAAGCAGCCGGTGCCCAGTCAGCGACGGCGACCATCACATCCCAAGAGCAGAAAACCCCTAATTTCAAAATCATCACCGCCCAAGCCATCAAAGGATGATTCCATAGGCCCAAACACCATGAACACCGAACAACTGATCAAATCCCACTTAAAACAACGTGTCTTGCTGTTGGATTCAGCCATGGGCACCATGATTCAAGGACACAAGCTGTCGGAAGATGACTACCGAGGAGATCGATTCAAAGACCACCCGTTGCCTTTGAAGGGCAACAATGACCTGCTTTCTTTGACCCAGCCAGCCATCATTCAAGGTATCCATGAGGCCAATTTGGCAGCCGGTGCGGACTTCATTGAAACCAACACATTCAACGCGACTTCGATAGCCCAAGCCGATTACGCCACTGAACCACAAACCTTTGAAATCAATGAAGTTTCAGCCCAATTGGCCAAAGCCGCCTGTGACAAATACAGTTCAGAAGACCGACCGCGCTGGGTGATTGGAGTTTTGGGCCCAACCAACCGCACCGCTTCGATTTCACCTGACATCAACCGCCCTGAATTCCGCAACGTCAGTTTTGAGGAATTGGTGGAAGCCTATACCGAAGCCACACAAGGTTTGTTGGCAGGTGGTGCTGATGTGTTGATGGTGGAGACCATTTTTGACACCTTGAACGCCAAAGCAGCTTTGTTTGCGGTTCAAAATGAACTGGAACGCCAAGGTTTAGACACTCCAATCATGATTTCTGGCACCATTGTGGATGCCAGCGGTCGAACCCTGTCAGGACAAACCCTGGCTGGCTTTTACCATGCCGTTCGCCACGTCAAACCATTGGCCATCGGCTTGAACTGTGCTTTGGGCGCGGATGACCTGATACCTTACATCAAGGAACTGTCGGACATTTGTGAATGTTACGTCAGCATCCACCCCAACGCGGGACTGCCCAACGAGTTGGGTGAATACGATCATGGCCCAGAACTGATGGCTGAGATCTTGGATGGCATGTTGGCCAAGGGCCAAGTCAACATCGTCGGTGGCTGCTGTGGCACCACGCCTGAGCACATTGCGGCGATGAAAGCGGTGTCCGACCAACACCAGCCACGCGCAATCCCTGAAATCAAACGGTACACCCGATTATCCGGCTTGGAACCTTTGACCTTGACACCTGATTTGAATTTCATCAATGTCGGCGAACGCACCAATGTCACGGGTTCCTTGAAGTTCAAACGCCTGATCAAGGAACACGATCTGGTCACCGCACTCGAAGTTGCTCAGCAGCAGGTCGACAACGGTGCACAGATCATTGACATCAACATGGACGAGGGTCTGATCGATTCGAAAGCCATGATGGTCACTTTTCTCAACCTGATTGGCTCTGAACCCGGTATCGGCCGGGTGCCGATCATGCTGGATTCATCCAAATGGGACATTCTGGAAGCCGGTCTGCAACACATACAAGGCAAAGGCATCGTCAACTCAATCAGCCTCAAAGAAGGTGAAGAGAGTTTCATTCAGCAAGCCCGGCTGGCCAGAAAATACGGCGCGGCGGTGATAGTCATGGCCTTTGATGAAACGGGCCAGGCCGACAGTTTTCAGCGTAAAATCGAAATCTGTCAACGGACTTATGATGTGCTGACTCA
>JAUHZH010000032.1 GCA_030426065.1 Gammaproteobacteria bacterium | reverse complement strand
TTCTGTGATGGCTTCAAACAAAGGCACCATGTCACCATCGCGAACCGAGTCTTCTTCTGAAGCATAACCATTGATGGCTGAGGCGTAAATGACAGGAAAGTCCAATTGCTCGTCGGTCGCACCCAATGAATCAAACAACTCAAAGGTTTGGTCAATCACCCAGTCAGGACGTGCACCATCGCGGTCAATCTTATTGACCACCACCACGGGCGTGAAACCCATCTCAAAGGCTTTTTGTGTCACGAACCGTGTTTGCGGCATCGGCCCATCAACGGCATCCACCAACAAAAGGACCGAATCGACCATACTCAACACACGCTCCACTTCACCACCAAAGTCGGCGTGACCTGGGGTGTCAACGATGTTGATTTTGTAGCCTTGCCACTCAATCGAGGTGTTTTTTGACAGGATCGTGATGCCACGCTCTTTTTCCAAATCATTGGAATCCATCATGCGGTTGGGGTCTTCTGCGCGATCTCCCAATGTGCCAGACTGTTTCAGCAGCTCATCAACCAAGGTGGTTTTACCGTGGTCAACGTGGGCAATGATGGCGATGTTTCTGATGTTTTCGGTGGACATGTTAGCGACCGGTATAAAAAGGCGCGCACTATACCACAATCATTTGTCAGATGCTTGAACGATGGCTGTTTTTCGCATCACGCGGTCATTCAAAGCCACTTTCAAAGATCAGATCAATGACACAAACCGGCGCCACATGTTGATCAAATGCCGTTTGCAAGCTGTCTATGGGCTCAGGGTATGGCGGCTGACTGCCACCATCCAGATACACTTCCAGGTCGGTGCTCAAATTACCCACCGAGGCATCGACATCACAGGCACTGGCCACCCGCAAAAAAGCCGCCGCCGAACTGAGACCAAAGGGTTGACAGCGGGCATCGGCACCCACCCGTTTGGCTGCTTGCATGGCCGCCATCAATCGTTCCGCCAAAGTACCTTGCGTGTTGAATAAGGCCTGCTCCATGTCATAAACCACATCATCTTCCAACAGGATGTTACCAGCAATGGCATAGTCCAAACTACTGATGCCCAATGCCACGGCATCGGCGTTGCTGCCTGTGTATGTGGTACTGGCACCGTCCAAGGTCACCGCCAAGTATTGGCGTTTGCTGGGGTCACCATTGACATCGTTTTGATCGAGCCAATCCATGATTTGCTGTGGTGTGTCACCGGCCAACAAGCGGTTCCGCGCATTGCTTTGGTTGCTCGATAAGTAGTGAGCTTGTGTGTGTATCACACCCAAGCCCAACACCACATCACTCAAAATCACCACATTGCCCTGTTCCAGTGCAGTGTCCTGAACTTGGCTGGGCTATCAGCGGACTGAGAAACTGCCCTATACAAGGCGTCATCCGCAGGGAATGGCCACTTCCTTTTCAAGGATGACAACGCAGTAGAGGGCGGTTTCCCAGTTCGCCCTAAGGGAAGGCATCAAATGCCCCAATACGGCGTTGCAGCTCTTGATAAGGGATAAACCATTGTCTGCAAGCTGCGCCTTGTCTTGGAACATTTGATGACTTCTGATAATCCATCCAAGTTCAGGACACTGCACCTCACGCATGATGCGCCGGCACTGCCCATTTCACCGGTAGCTCGATCGACCGCCACCACCGAAAAGGTGGCCCAAGCCCCCTGTGATGACAACAGCAATAACACCAATACAATCAATCGTTGAATTTTCATGAGCGAACCACCGAAAAAAAGAACTTTATATCGTCACTTGTGTCACATGTAATCGCAACCATATCTTTATACAATGATTAAATAACACATTTGCAGGTTTATCATGAAAAGAGTCTTGTTATTTGTCGCCACCAACATGGCGATTTTGGCGGTGATCACCGTCGTGATGCGGTTATTGGGCTTGGACAACACCATGAGCGCCAATGGCATCAACTACACATCTTTGGCCGTGTTCTCCATCTTGTGGGGATCGGTCGGTTCATTCATTTCATTGGCCATGTCCAAATGGATGGCAAAAAAAGCGATGGGCGTTCAGGTCATAGAAAACCCAAGCAATGCTACGGAGCAATGGCTGGTTGACACCGTCAGGCAACAAGCCGAGTCTGCCAACATCGGCATGCCCGAAGTCGGTATTTTCAATTCAGCCAGTCCCAACGCCTTTGCCACCGGCATGAGCAAAAACAATTCACTGGTAGCCGTCAGCACGGGTCTGATGCAAAACATGAAACGCGATGAGGTCGAAGCCGTGTTGGGCCATGAAGTGGCTCACGTGGCCAATGGCGACATGGTGACCATGGCCTTGATCCAAGGCGTGCTCAACGCTTTTGTGATTTTCTTCTCACGCATCATCGGTTTTGCCCTCGGCCAAGCCATGCGCGACGAAGACGGCCATGCATCGACAGCCGGTTACTACATTGGCTCCATCATTGGCCAAATCGTCCTCGGCTTCTTGGCCGCGATGATTGTCTGTGCCTTTTCACGTTGGCGTGAATTCCATGCCGATGAAGGCGGCGCCAAACTGACCAGCAGCCACAGCATGGCCAATGCCCTGCGTGCCTTACAACGCAGTTCGAACCAAGAAAAACTGGAAGGCGAATTTGCCGCTTTCGGCATCTCTGGCGGTTCAGCCATGGCCAAACTGTTCTCAACTCACCCACCATTGGAAGAACGGATTGCCCGATTGGAACAGCGTCAGTCGTTTTGATACCTTAAAATGATACCAATGTAAAAAAAGCCCTCGAGTTGAGGGCTTTTGTGTTTTATGTACCTTTATTCTTTAGTTTGGCATTGAGCTCTTTCAAAAAAGAACATCAAAAACTTGAAACTTCCCTTCGGGAAATACACACCCCTTAATCCCCTCTCAAGAGGGGGAAACAGATCAATCTTCTTACCAGGCGTTTTTCATTTAATTATGGATCGTAGGATGGGCTCTGCCCACCGGTAAACATTTCGATTTGTCGCCACTAATAAAATAATCAGTTTATCTGCGATAGCAAGACAAGTTTATCCCAATCTTCAATTCTGATAAGGCTTTTAATTCTTGAGGCGACAATTCAAAATTACACTGATCTGTATAAAAGCAACCCACATCGACTTGTATTGGCTCCGCTCCCATTTTATACAACGCATTTATGTGCTCACTCAATACACCCAAAAGCCAATCAAAACGGTCCTCATAAGGGATGTGATCTGGTGCTGAAAGCGTCCCCCTTCCGATGGCAGAAGGCTTTTCTTTGAATCGCCCCCTTTTGACCACTTCACCCACTTCAAGCTTTTCACTCAGTTGCAGTCCGGTCTTATCTTCAACCTCAGCAGGCGAAAATTGTTTTCCCATCAGCGAAACACTGAATATCATTTCATTTGTCATATTTTCATTAAAACAATATAACTACCTATCTGTCAGTTTTTCCAAAAGTTTAAGTGGGCAGTTCCCACCCTACTTATTAAATCACCTCAAACAATAAACTGATTCAAGTGCTCTATTTCGGGCAGGCTTTGGGTTTCTCTGACCGGCAGGGTTTTGGCTTCGGCTTTCAGTTCTTCGGCTTGTTGCAAGAACTGTTGGTAGAGCGACTTGCGCAGCATCGGTGACAGCGGTTGCGGGTTGTCGAGCTCCAGTTTGAAGGCTTGATCCAAAGACAGCTCAGGACATGAGCCGTCGTCGTGGATGTGCTGCCAGTTGGCCTGTTTGAGACAGAATTTATACCAAGGCAGGAACTCGGCACCGTTGTCTGCAATGAATTTGACGCAATCGATGATGTAATCGACTTCGGGTTCATCCATCACGTAATGGAAGCCGACACGGCACCAACCAGGCTTGATGCCGTGGTAACCTTGTTGAATCAAGGCGCGGTATTGTTCCGAGGTTTCTTCGTCAATGCCCAACAACTGGTGACCGTAAGGACCGGCGCAGGAACAGCCGGCACGTGATTGGATACCGAACAGGTCATTCAACAGCACAGTGATGAATTTGGGGTGAAGGTATTTACCCGATGCGGTTTTGATGTTGAAAGAAACGATGCCGACGCGATTTTGTGGATCTTGATCACCCAGAATCTCAATCCTCGGGTGGTTTTGCCAAGCATCAAATGCTTTGTTCAACCATTGTTGTTCGATGTCATGAATCTGCCGATGACCCACATGGTCTTTGACTTCAAAACACAGTGCCGCCCGCAAGATTTGCAGCACCCCAGGTGTGCCCGCTTTTTCACGCTCTTCGATGTCGTCAACAAAGTCGTGGTCATGGCGTGCCACATAGCTGACCGTGCCGCCGCCAGAAACGGTCGGCTTCAATGCCGCATCATAAATGGCTTTATTGAACACCAACACACCCGTCGAACCGGGGCCTCCCAAAAACTTGTGCGGCGAGAGC
Organism: Gammaproteobacteria bacterium; assembly: GCA_030426065.1. Classification (GTDB taxonomy): domain Bacteria; phylum Pseudomonadota; class Gammaproteobacteria; order Xanthomonadales; family Marinicellaceae; genus Marinicella. Next base: position 6,804 of record JAUHZH010000032.1, on the reverse strand, counting down.
ACCACGGCATCAAAATAGCCATCGGGGTCATCGGCTGGGTGCATGTCAATTTCCACATAGGGTCCAGACGCGGCAAAGTCGAAGAAGGCCAAACCGCCGTTCTGATGCATCATGCGAGCCAACTCACGGGTTTTTGATACCAAGCCCGTGACATTCGATGCGGCTGAAAAGGACCCAATCTTCAAACGGTTTTGGAAATGATCTTCTTTGAGTAATGTGGCCAATTGATCCATGTCAGCATGCCCATCGGCATCCAGATCCAACTCCACCACTTCGCACAAACCATCGCGCCAAGAAATTTCATTGGAATGGTGCTCGTAGGGGCCGACAAATATCACGGGTGATTGGGCTTTGATTTTTTCGAGATCACAATCGGCTGATTGTTCAATTTGTGCCCGTGTCGCTGGAGGTAAAAAGGTCCCCAATATTTGCTGCAATTTGGTGATGGCGCCGGTGGCACCGGTTCCGATGCAGATGATGCGGTCGTTTTCATCCGCGCCCATGGATTTTTTGATTCGCGCTTCGGCATCGTGCAACAACTTGGTCATCGACCGCCCGGTCATGTCGTCTTCGGTGTGCGTGTTGGCGTAATTGCGTTGCAATTTCATCAAGTATTTTTCAATGAACGTCAGGGTGCGGCCTGATGCGGTGTAATCACAATAGGTCATCAAGCGCTGGCCAAACGGGGTACAAAATGGCGCATCCACACCGATGATGGCTTGACGCAGAGAAGTGGGTTGTAAACTGGTTGTTTTGTTGTCCATGACAAGCAGCGAGTAAAAAACGCACAGTTTAACAGGTTATCAAAACAATGACATTAGTAATGACTAATATTATAAGCTCTTTTCAAAAATCTTCACCGCTTCAGCACGTTCTTCAGGCGACCACAAAGGTTGTTTCAAAACCGCCATGTTTTCTTTCATGTGATCTGGGTTGCTGGTCGCTGGAATGGCACAGGTGACAGACGGATGCGAAATGACAAACTTCAAAAACAGCTGTGCCCATGAGCGACAAGCCAAATCATGAGCCGCTTTGGCCAGTGGCTTGTGTCGGACTCGACTGAACAAGCCGCCGGTTTGAAACGGTCGATTGATGATCACGGCCATGCCCTTGTCTGCCGCCAGTGGCAACAACCGCTGTTCGGCCGCTCGGTCGATGATGTTGTAACTGAACTGAACAAAATCCAAAGGATGGTTGTTCATGATGTGAATCAAATCGCTATGACGTCGTCCATGGGATGTGGTGACACCGAGGTAGCGGATTTTGCCATTGCTTTTCCACTGCTTCAAAGTGTCCAAGTGTGCCTGCCAATCCATCAAATTGTGTACTTGTATCAAATCCATTTTTGAAAGGCCCCACAATTCCATCGAAGTGTCCATCTGCTTGATGCCAGTGGATTGACCCGGCACCCAAACTTTGGTCGCTGAGAATAATTTTTCATCCCCCACTTGGGGTAACAAACGCCCCAACAGTTTCTGAGCAAAGCCATACATCGGAGATGAATCAATCAATTGCCCACCTGAGGCAAAAAAAGTCAGTAACACCTGTTGTAATCGCGTCACATCAACCGCATCCGGGTCATGATCAAAGGTGATCCAAGTCCCCATGCCCACAGCAGGAATGGACTCGCCTGTCGACGGAATCGTTTTGAGGGTTTGATTGGATACGTCGGCTTGCGCCTTCATCATCCAAGGAAATGCCGAACTGGCCAACAGGGTTTGATTGAACTGCCTTCTTTTCATCAGTGGTGACTCCAATGCCTATCGAAATGAGACAACGGAATCACGCCTCGGTTCCTTACCTATTCAGATGGCATGTCGACGTTAGTTTTCCATTGTGCAGCCAATCGGCCATACAATGAAATTTTTTCACCACCAGCCAGTCGGATGATCACTTGCTGACCCAAAATAAAATACCGCTTGGCTTTGATGGACATGATGTCTTTAAATAACAGCACTTTCTGACCACCTCCAAACAACCCAGATACCGACAGAATCACACCATGCTGGTATTGGGTCATGGAGAGGCAATGGTTGTGGTTGATGCCATTGATGCGTGCCGAACCCGAACCCAAGTCAGCCACTTTATCACCCAAAACAGACACATCCACTGCCTGATCGGTACCGGCCACTTTTTTGAGCAAGCGCGTCACGCCAAACCACAACAATGGGAACAAGACGCAAAACGCCAAAATGATACCAATCAATAAACTTGTGTCATTCATGTGTTTGGGACATTGGGTTCAATACCAACACCTTATCATAGAACGCTGCTTTGCTGTGCTGATAAGCATTTTTGTCATTAGGAAACTGTTTCAGCAAATCCTTTTTAAGACGATTCAACTCGGTCACCAAGGCCGGATTGCCATTCATTATTTGAACAAAACGCAACTGTCGGTCCACTTGAGGGTGGCCTTTGGGGTACACATGCCAGTGGACTTTCCTGTAAGGTTTAACAAAATAAGCCCGACCTTCAATGCCATAGGCCCCTCTGAATTGATAACCCACCGATGCCAATGCCTCGGTTTTGCAAGTGACGACTGAAAAATCATCCACCACACCCAACACATCGATGCAGTCTTTGGCCACCAGTCCTGGAATCGCGGTAGATCCCATGTGGTGAAGCTCGATTGCACCTCCCAAAACTGACTGAATTTCTGTTGCCACTTTTTGAAAATCCTGTGGCCAATTGGGATCATAAGGAACCAAATAACTTCTTTGGCTGCTCATTCACTCACCTCAGTTCGATGAATTTGAATTTCGTCGCAGCCAATAGCCCCATTGAACCACAACCAACAAGGACAACAACCCAAACAACAATGATGAACGCAACATGACCCAGTAAAGCAACAAAGCAATGACCAGCCACATCAAAAGAAAATGAAACACAAAAACCACCGCAACCAACCCACTATGTGACTTGAGCGATTTGACATACAACACATGCCAAAGCAAAAACCACACCGACAAACCAGTCAACAATGGCACCCAATCCACCACTGTCAGCTTCCCTTACTCTGTAAGTTGTGATTGCATTCCATTCGCTTCAAAAACTTTTCCATTTGCTTGTTCACACAACAATCAGCGCTTCTTTAGCGCGCGTTGAACTGCGGATGTTACCCTGTTTTAACACATTCAGAACCTGACATTTCCATTCGATAAATTTCAGAAGTCCCACTTCGATCTGAATTGAAATAAATGTAGCTGCCGTCGCGCATCCAGTATGCGTAGCTATCGTGCCATTCACCGCTTGTCAATTGAGAAAGTCCACCATCTGGTTCCCTGATAAAAAGAGCGGCTTTCCCAGCAACACCTTTGTGATTGAAACTGAACACCAATGATTGCCCATCTGGCCCCCATGACCCATAACTTTCTTCTTGTGAAGTGGAAGTTAAACGAGTTTCCGTACCCGTTTCCAAATCATGGCTGTACAAATCAAAGTCATACAACCCTTCGTCTATTTTCTTGACCTGACGATGGAATAAAATCTTGCTTCCATCAGGAGAAAATTCTCCATGCGCATCGTAGTTTTCGTGATGGGTGATTTGTTTCAGAGTTTGATCCAATCGGTTGTAAACATAGACTTCAGAATTTCCCGAACGGTAAGAATTAAAAACGATTGAAAGACCATCTGGTGCATAACTGGGCTTGAAATCCCAATTTGGATCCGGCGCAATCACACCGACCCTTCCTGTTGCCAGATGATACTCAAATATTTCCGTTTTACCGTCTGGCGTATAGTGAGCTCCTACCAGCATCGATCCATCAGGAGCGTAGCTCGAATTGTGATTGATGGGCGCTGCCAATTCAATTTTTTCACCCGTGTCTAAATTGAGGATGTAGGCACCTCGTGTGTGCTTGCCTTCTGAGTCCTTTCCCTGATCCCAACCAACAGACATCCATTTCCCGTCTGCACTCACACCCATGTGCTGGAATTCGCGGAAGTTTTGGTCCGACATTTGCTCAATCTTACAATCAAGTGATCCCGCCATGACCTTGAATGTGTTTTTGCTGTGTTTTTGCACACAAGCAGTCAACCCCAATGAGAAAATCAAGAGGGCAAGAAAAGCACTCATGTTGCTTGATTTGATATTTTTATATACAAACATAGAACCAGACCACTTGGTTGTTTTTCAAGAATTTCCAGCCTGCCTCATTTTAATACAATAAAAAAGGCGGCTTGCTTACAATCATTCTAAACCTTCGCAGTGGCTTTATTCAATTTGATTGTGAACTAACAGTCTTGCTTTACCTCACTGTAAAACCACATTGCACAACCGGTCCAACAATCAAATCCAACGCAGTGATTCCTGCACTCACGGTCAACGGCATGCCAGTGTCACTTCTTGAACCAGTTCAAACCGCAACAATTTCATTGCCTGACCTAAGGCTCGGCCGTAAAAATAATTCAGGAAAGTATTTTCATGCCAACCTGGGAAGCAGGTGAACATCAGGGATGATGTGAATAATGACGGTGGACAGGTGGCGATGTTGGCGAAGCCAACGAGCCCATGAAACCCAGAAATTGAGTCAGCTCGGTGACGGAAAATCTGAGTGTGAAGATCAAGGCTCAGGCATTCTTTTGAATGCCTGAGCGTACGACTGTACGTGATGGCATCAAAAAAAGCCGACAACGCCGAGATTCGCTCCCCAACACAGTTTACTGAGGGGCAGTTTGGGGCGGAAGGTCAAAACAGACATTCGTCCGACGATGTTGGCGAAGCCAACGAGTCTAAAAAACCAAATTTTGAGTCAGCTCGCTGACGGAAAATCTGGGTGTGAAGATCAAGGCGGCTTTGGAATTTAATGGCCCTGAGCGTACGACCGTACGTGATGGGCCTTAAATTCCAGAGCCAACGCAGAGATTCGCTCCCAGATTTTTCGTCAGAAGATTTCGCCGATCATGCAGCGTAGCGAGCCCCCAGCTTTTTCCAGTTCTGAAACTTCAACACCATGCAAATCCAAGCCCCAATTGGTCAAAGTGCGCTTAGAAGATGCTGACAAAGTATCGAATGCCGTCTGACTGAACAACACATCGCGTTCAGTGATGGAAATACAATTACCACAAAATGCCATCTTCTCTTCATCAGATAAATACAAGACTCGACCATCATAAAAGTCATCAATGGCCTGAACCACGTCCGGGTCAGCGAACGACTCTTTGTGGATCACACAACCAACACTGGCCAAACAAGCCATCACCACATTGGTGTGATACTCGCCTTCAGCCAAATCAAATTGAAAAGTTAAATCCAACTGAAAACCTTCATCCAACTCCACTGCACCGGCATCATCCACACGCTCGGTCATGCCAATGAAACCCACATTTCGGCCACGGTCTGGCACCAACACACCGGTCAACTCAGCTATGGCACGGTGGTGTTCAATCACATATTCTTCATAACCCAAAACCTTGTTAAAAAACTTTCTGATGTCACGACGTTCAGTTTCCAGCTGGCGGTTTGGATAGCGCATGGAACCCACGATATAACGACTGTAGTGATTGGTGGCGAAAGCATTGTTAGGAAAAACCGCATCGGGTGTGTCTTCAGATCCTGGAAAGGTCAATACGGGTATGCCAAAATCCGTCAGGGTTCTGGCCAACTGCATCTGTTGATAGATGGCCAGTTTTTCATCGACCTTGGCGTCCATCTGCATGTATTCATTGTCTTGTGCTGTTTGTTCATTCAAAGAAAAACCAACAGGGCTGACCATGAATGCTGCTTTCATGGCCACATCTTGTTTGATGTTGAATTGTTTGAGTTCTTGGACTTTTTTAAAGTCAGCGATGTTTTTCACTAACATGTGCGTTCTCTCAGTTTGCGGTTTGTACAAATTCACGTGCTTCTGCGAGCACGGAGACATCTGTTTTCCTTCTGGGCGCTTCGGTGACCAGATAGGATTTGAATTTCTTGTTGCCCATCATGCCATGGTACAGGCCCAAAATGGGACGAATCAACCAGTGTAGGCTTTTGCCTTCATCGATTTGCTGTTGGCAATAGGTTTGGTAGGCTTGCAGAACCTGATCTCGGTCTGTTTGCATGGGCGTGAAGCCAGCCCCATCATGCATCTCTCGAATCAACCACGGTGCATTCCAGAAAGCCCGGCCAATCATAACACCATCGGCTTGTTGCCAATGGTCTTGGGCTTCTTCCACTGTGTTGATGCCGCCGTTGACCACCACGGTCAAGTCGGGATGCGCTGCTTTCAAACGATAAGGAAAGTCATACTTCAATGGCGGAACATGGCGGTTTTGTTTGGGGCTCAGTCCTTTCAAGTAGGCTTTTCTGGCATGGACGATGAAGGTGTCACAACCGGTTTCCCTGACGGTTTGAATGAATTGATCAAACGCTTCATAACTTTCTTGGTCATCAACACCAATACGTGATTTGACCGTGACGGGAATGTCCACGGCTTGCTGCATGGACGTGATGCATTCGGCCACCAATTCAGGCTCTTTCATCAAGCAGGCGCCAAATCGCCCTTTCTGAACCCGATCGCTTGGGCAACCGACATTCAAATTGACTTCGTTGTAGCCATAATCTTCAGCAATTCGCGCACATTCGGCCAATTCTTTGGGGTTGGAACCGCCCAGTTGGATGGCCACAGGGCTTTCTTCTTTGGAAAAACCAATGTACTTGTCTCGATCGCCCAAAAGGATGGCCGGAGCCGTCACCATTTCGGTGTACAACAACACCTGATCTGAGATCAAACGGTGAAAATAACGACAATGGCGATCGGTCCAATCCAGCATCGGTGCCACGGATAATTTGTGGCTGTGGCTCATTTCAACAACCTGCCAATC
>JAUHZH010000410.1 GCA_030426065.1 Gammaproteobacteria bacterium | reverse complement strand
AGCACGGGTATGTACCAAACCCATCGGCTGTACCAATCGCCCAAGATCAGTAAAAACACCACAGGCGCCTGGTTCAGTGCTGACCACCTGCGGCAAGGCATCAACATCAATCACGGCACCCGTGGTGATGGCAGTGAATATTTGTTCATCACTGTTTACACATTCGATAATGGTGCGCCCTTGTGGATGGCCGGTGTCGCCGAATTGGCTGACGACATCAGCTCAGTGACCATCCCGATTTACCAATACCAAGGGCTGAACTGGTGGCAAACGGGAGTTGAGCCCACAGAAGGGCCTTCAGGAACGCTGACCCTCAGTCACAGCAGCTGCGATCAGTTGTCTGTTTCAATGACATTGGGCGGTGACAGCCAAACCATCGAAATGGAAAGGATGGTCAACACCGAAACACAGGCTTTTTGTCAGGATTAATCAACCAAATAGTTGATCTGGTTCGATGCCCTGGCCTCTTTCACCATGTCCCTGACAGCGGCCAATAAAGTGGGTGCGTGGTAAGGCGTGCCCGCTTTGATGGTCCATGTGATGCCTCCGGTGCTTTCGTCACCCGTGATGGGCTTGATGTTCCTTGGCAGCAAGACCTGAAGGTCAGCCAATGGATTGCCATTGACCACCACCAAATCAGCAACATGACCGACCCGCACTTGTCCCAGGCGATCACCTTGGCCGAGCACTTGGGCTGAGTTCGCGGTGGCGTGTTTGATCACATCCAGTGGGTGGAAGCCCGCCTCTTGATGTAATTGCAACTCACGCAAATAGCCAAAACCATACAATTGGTAGATGTAGCCACCGTCTTCACCTGTGGTGATGGTGCCGCCGGCTTGTGAGAAGTGCTGCAAAGCCTTGAACCAGATTTGGTAATTGTTTTTCCAATGGGTTTCATCTTCTGAGGTCCAGCCCCAAAAAAACGAACCATGTGCATCTGCTGAGGGTTGGAAGAACTTTTCCAAGCCCGGGTGCAGGTAATCCTTGTACCAAGGGGAAGTCACGGCCCGCTGTAAATCCCGGGAGGCTTCATAAATCACCAGTGTAGGGTCCCAAGCGACTCCTTTTTCGGCCATGGCTTCAAGTACTTGAGTCAGTTTGTCGGCATCGGCTTCACGCCACAAACGGCCAGCGTATCGAAATCGATGAAGCTCATTGCTGTAGTTCATGTCACCAGGAAATTGTTGTGAACCTTTCAGTGCCGCATCGGGAATGCCATACCAATGTTCGATCGTGGTGGTGCCGGCCTGGATGTTGTCCCAAGCGTTCATGTCTTCAACACCGACGTGGTTGGCCACGGGCATGTTGTGTTTGTTGGCTGTTTTGGAAGCTTGAATGAATGTGGCTTTGTCCATCATGCCAAACTTGAAACCGTCGATGTCTTTTTTCAGCAAACCCTTCATTTTGTCATCGAGGTCAGAGGCCGTGTGGTTGCCCCAAATGCCAGGATATAGGAACATGCGGGGGGCAATGATATCACCTTGGGCACTCTTTTTCTTTTCAGCCAAAGAGTGTTCCAAGTCACTGCCCAGGTCCCTGATGGTGGTGATTCCCGATGCTAACCACAGGTAATATTGATAGGGTTGTGCCATGTCGATGCCGGCACGTTGGTACATCATGTGTGCATGCATGTTGATGAAACCGGGCAATACATGGCTGCCATCAACATCCAGTTGTTGAGTGACTGTCTGGCGCAATTCGTTGTCTTTTTTGCTGGGTTTGATGCCTTCTATCAGTCCATTCTTGATGTGGATGTCATAAGGGCCTTCAGCGGGTGTGCCCACGCCTGCAACGATGATGGCGTTGGTCAGCAACCATTCTTCAGTTTTTTTGTTGTGCCATGTCGTGTCTTGTGCAGAAGCCGAAGTCACCCATAAAGACAAAATCATCAACCATTTCATGTGCATATCCTTCAATCACCAAAAAGGATCATTCTACTTTTCTTAACCCAAAATGAACAGCTTGGGCTTGTTCAGAAATGATTCAGCCAGTTTCTTTATAGTGGGTGATATGTTCAATTCAGGAGCTGATCCATGAGACACATGAAAACTTTGATTTTTACCAGCTTGTTGGCTTTGACCGCCAGCAATGCTTTGGCCAGAGACCATGCCGACCGCAGCCGATCGGGTGCCAAGCATGCCGTTAAAGAGCACGACCACAAGCACAACAAACACCAGCGCCAAAACAATCGCCACGCACGCCACCAAGAAAGCAATCGCCACGGTAACAAGCACAACAACAGGCGTCAAAGCCAACCGTTTGC
>JAUHZH010000409.1 GCA_030426065.1 Gammaproteobacteria bacterium | reverse complement strand
GAACATTGAAAGGGCCCTCAATGAGGCCGGTTCTGGATTGGATGATGTGGTGCGTGTGCACTACATTTACCCCAACAAAGCCGACTTCGAACCTTGTTGGCCCGTGCTGAGCCAAGCCTTCAAAAAAGCCAAGCCAGCAGCCACCATGATTGAAGCCGGCTTGCTGGATGACAAAATGAAGGTCGAAATCGAAGTCACTGCCAAAATCGAACCTTCCAGCTAGCCAATCAAGTTCAGCGACCTCTGTATCGATTTGGATTTCTTTGGAAAGCGGTAAATTCAGGTTTAAAAATTCTGTTCTATATTCACGTACTGATTCAGGGTGTTTTTAATAAAAGTTTGGCTGGCTTTGGTGTCAAACTCGCCTGTTTCTGCGATGGTGGCCGCGTGATTGAACAATGGCATGAACAGGTGCTGACCATCCACTTGCTTGTGTAGTTTCAATGTCGGATTGACTTCAAAAATGTGTTGCCACTCACGCCTCACTTGCTGCCAGAAAGCCCCTGCTTTTTCCATGTAAGTTCGACCGGGGTCAAAATCTGTGCCTTCGATGCGGGTGTAACGCCCAACCCCTTCTTCTTTGGCAACATATCCCAGAACAACACCGTTATCATCGACTTGCTGCTTCCAGTTTTCTTCTTCTTGAATCCAACCAAAGCGGTTGATGGTGTGTCGGTTGTACCCGGACAGCACTTGATAATCGTCACGCACACTGTATTCACGTCTGGGCAAAGGCCTGGAGGTCAACGCTGAAACCCATGTAGAAAAAGAAGGGTTGTGTTGCCACTTTCCATAGGATTCATAGCGAGGAGATTCATCCACTTGGAACACCGCTTGTGACCATGTGCCTTCGCTTTCTGTGCGACTGATTTTTTGGATTGACCATTGATTGCTGTGGTCATAAGTCAGCAGTTCATCGTCCTCAAAGGTCCAATCTTGTCGCCAATGTTTCATCACAAAAGGATCTGATTGTGAACCGTCTTCTTGCTCAAAATACATTACCATGATGTGTTGTAAGCTGATGAAATTGGGTTCATTTTTAAGCACATAAACCAATTCAGTGCCCCATGAATAATAAGGTTGATCGCGCACATAGTGTTCTGAAAAACCCACGGTTTCCAAAAAATTAAAGTCCACACGATATTCACCCGCCATGGCCAAAATGGCCCTCCTGTCTTTTTCTTTTTTTTCCAAGCCTTTTTCTTGGATCGCCAACCAGCCTGGATGAGCCTGCTTGGCAACATCAGTTTTGACCCCTTTCGAAGTTCCACCCCGAGTGGCTTTGTCACAACCTTGAGTCAAAGGCCAGCTGAAAGTGAAGTTTTTACTGTCGAGTGGCTGGCAAGGATCTTCGCCGTTGGCGGTAAAAGCCAAAAGGTGAGAAGACAAGAAAAGCAGGGACCATGCCGCTGCAAGCATTAAAATAAATCTGCCCATGTTTGTGCAAATGATAATTATTAGCAATTGAGTGTAATTTAAATTGTGATGCCTGACAGTGTCAATAATTATGTGAAACTATCATAAAAAAACTCGATGTGCTTTATTTGAAGACAATACTTTGGTCACTTCAGCCGATCTATTAGGATGGTCAGGGAAGAGTTAAAGTTGAGTTGGCTGCTTGGGTCATGTCATGACCTTCGACACCTTTGATGTTTGGCGCTCCGTTCCCATTGAATGGAAAGTAACTGTCAAATGAGGTCAAAGGCGCACATGAACAAAGTGGTGATTCAAAAAGGTTGGGATGAGGAGCACAACCGCTGTGCTGCCAAGTTGTATGACCAGGCTTTTGGAGAAAAATTCAAAGTGGCCATCAAGGACAAGGCGAAACGCATCCAGGTATTGACTGCATCGATGCAACCTGCATTCGGATACGCTGCCATTGCCGATGGTCAACTGGTGGGTGTTGCAGGTTTCCAGACACCCGAAGGTGCATTGACGGGTGGCATGACCTTGACAGGACTGATCAAAACCTTGGGCTTCTTCAAGGGGATTTGGGCTGGTTTGATATTCAGTTTGTTTGAAAGACAGGCCCGACCCGGTGAGCTGGTGATGGACGGGATCGTGGTCAATGAGGGGTTCAGGGGCAGCGGCCTCGGTTCAAAACTGCTTGAGAGCATCAAGCAAGAAGCAAGATGTTCACAATTCGAAACAGTGAGACTGGATGTGATCGACAGCAATCCCAGAGCCAAAAAACTGTACCTGTCCAAAGGTTTTGAGCCAACAAAACACAAGCAATACCGCTCACTCAAACATGTGATTGGTTTTTCAGGC
>JAUHZH010000031.1 GCA_030426065.1 Gammaproteobacteria bacterium | reverse complement strand
TACCAGGTCGATGAAACCATGGCCGTTATAGCCGAAAGCCAAGCTTTGAAGCACAGCGAAGATGACACATCCGATGAGGAATCTGATAACGGCTTGATCAACAAAGCCAAAATCCCGTACGCTGAATCCCAACGATTGGGCCACCCACCATACATCGAACCAGGCACCTACCATTTGACGGTGAAATCAGCCGGTGAGGCCAAACATTCGGTCGAATTCAAGGTCACTGATTGATGGCAAAGGACAAGCCAAGACACAAGCCGCCTTTTTGGCGGCATGTGTTTTCCTGGTTGCTGTACCTGAAATTGTGGTCTTGGGCACAGTTGCCTCACCGTTGGTTGCTGGGCATCGGGGTGTTGCTGGGCCTTTCATTCAAAGCCTTGTCAAAATCCCGCCGGCGGGTGATTGAAAAAAACATCGCCACCTGCTTTCCAGATTTGAGCGCTGAAAAACAAACCCAATTGATCCACCAAAACTACCGCGAAACGGGGATGATGGTCAGCCACACCCTCAAAGCATTTTTGTCTTGGTCTGATGACCTGTTCAAGGATTTGGTCATTGAAGGTGCAGAGCACCTCAAAGAAGCACAGGCTCAAGGCCAAGGTGTGCTGTTGGTGTCTGGCCATTTCACAGCCTTGGACATCGGTGGTCGGGTGATATGCCAACAATTCCCCGTTTCGGGTGTTTACCGCCCGCACAAAAACGCCGTTCAAGAATACGTGGTCAAAACATCGCGTGAAAAATACGCCAAGCACATGTTCACCCGCGACGAACTCAAAGGCATCATCAAGGAACTGAAAGCTGGTGGTATCGTTTGGTATGCACCCGACCAGGATTACCGCCGTGGACAGTCCATTTTTTCAGATTTCTTTGGCACACCGGCTTCGACCATCACAGCCACCCACCAATTGGCCCGCATATCGGGCTGCCAGGTGATGTTTTATTCGGTCAAACGCATCCCTGAGAAACCTTACTACCAGTTGGCCATCAGTCCCCCGCTTGACAACTTCCCCAGCCAAGATGCACAAGCAGACACCAACCGAATCAACCAAGGCATCGAGTCTATGGTCAATGACGCGCCTGAACAATACCTCTGGCTCCACAAGCGCTTCAAAACCCGGCCTGAAGGCGAAGGCCCGTTTTATTGAAACCACACCGAATAAGGTGGGCTCTGCACACCACAGCATTCAACCATTCGATTCCAAATTCCAGTTCCACACTTAAAACCTGTTGTTTTATTGAAAAAAAACACCACTTGTATTAAATTGTAATACATACCAAGCGAATTCAATCACCATGCAAAGAAACACCAGTGTCACCTTGGGTCAACACCTCACCCAGTTTGTTGAGGAAATGGTCACTTCAGGGCGTTTTGAATCAACCAGTGAAGCGGTTCGAGCTGGCTTGAGGCTGCTCGAAGAAAACGAAACCCAGCTCGCCTTGCTCAGGAAAAAACTGGCCGAAGGAGAAAATCAACTGAATCAAGGTTTGGGCATTGATGGCCACCAGTTCATGAAAGATTTGATGGCCTGATGACACGCTACATCCTGTCACCGGCTGCCCAAAGCAGTCTGATCAACATCAAAAAACACTCCATTGAGGCATTCGGTATCAAGCAAACCCGGTCATACCTTCGAGCCATCAACCAGAAACTCCGTGATTTGGCTGAAAATCCTGCTATTGGCATAAGAAGAGATGAAATAAAAGCAGGGTATTGCAGCGCCTTTGTGGGCAGTCACACCATCTATTTCAGAATCACTTCTGATGGCATCGAAGTGATCGATGTCCTTCATCAATCCATGGAGCCCTTCAAACACCTTTGACTGTAACCAGTGTAGTGCCCTGACTTGAATTTTGCTCGTTTGTGCTTAAATTAACCCAATGAAAATCCCCCATTTAGACCCCAATTACCTGGACCAAAGAAAAGCCGCCTGGCCCCAGGCCTTTCGAATCGCTGCGGTGATGTTGCTGGTGATTTGGCTGTTGTTCTTGTTGGCTCGAGTTTTGCCTTTGACCCAATTTGGTTTGAAACCCCGGGTTTTTGAGGGCTTGATTGGCGTGTTCACCATGCCTTTTATTCATTCAGGCTGGCCCCATTTGATTGACAACACCTTGCCGATGTTTTTGGCCATGGTGGGCTTGTTTGGCAATTACCCCAAACTGGCCAAAAAAGTGATGTGGCGGGGCTTGTTGATCACCGGTTTGTTGGTGTGGTTTTTTGCCCGACCATTGAATCACATCGGCTCAAGCGGTTTGTTTTATGCCTTGTTGAGCTTTTTGTTTTTTTCTGGTTTCATCAAAAAAGACATGCAATCGGTCGGCTTGAGTTTGTTGATTGCGTTCCTTTATGGTTCCTTAGTCTGGGGCGTTCTGCCCGGACAACCTGGGATTTCCTGGGAGTCACATCTGGCTGGCTTTTTGACCGGCATTTACCTGGCATTTGACACCCGCCATGAAGACGTGCCGGTGTTGAAGGATTGGAAACTGGATGAGGGGATTGACCCAAGCCCATTCGATGATGAATGAGCTTGGGAACAAGTTGTTTATTTTCCAAGCTTGGCTTCTAATTTTTTGACAATCGCCGCCAAACGATCCGCTTTGGCTTGGTCCATTGGCGTTTTCTTGAGACTGGGTTTTTTATCAAGCAGGGTTGAGATGCCTGGTTTCCTGTCTTGTTCTGTGGCTTCTGATTTAGAGGGTCCCGTTCCAGTTGCCACGAAGGTGTAGCTGGCTGAGCGGAATCCACGAACAGGGAAGCCGTTTTCATTGAAATTGGGGCTTGATCCAACCAAATAGGAATAGGCTTCACCATCAAATTGATCCAAACCAGTTTTCAAATAAAAGGCCAGGTAATAGTCATCGTCATCACGCACCACCACAACCAGCTCATCAAAATCGGTGTCGTAGTAAGCCGCCATGTCATTGTTGTTCAAGGCGTAGTTTGTGCAGGTGTTGAAACTGGTTGATTCTGAACGACAGCCTGTCACCAAATAATCACCTTGAAACACTTCGGTTTGTCTGAAAATCAAGACATCGGCAATGAAAGGGAAGTTGTTGGTGAATTCAGAAACATCATAAACCACTTGCCACTCACCGCGCATTTTCTCCAATTCATCGCCAAGGAAAAAGTTGTACCGTTCAATGTGCTTAACAGACCCGCCGAATTGAATCGTTGCCGTGGTTTCGGTCAAAAAGTCTATGGTCACTGGACCACCGTCACCAATCAATGTGGTCGGCGTGGTGTAACTGCAGTCGATGCAGGTACCACCAAAGGTGTAATCCCGGTCGTTGTCAAAATAGGAGTTACCCTGAATGTCCCCAACTGCGGTGTACCAAATGGGGTTGCCCAAATCATCGTAAACATAAAAGGCCGCAAACACTTTGTCATCTTGAATTTCTATTGCAAAGCCCGTTCCTGGCTCGTCAGGATTCCACCACCACCCAGATTCTGGCGTGAACGCCCAAGCAGGCAAGGTCATTAAACTGAATATCAATACCAACGTTTTTTTCATGAATTTTCTCCACATTTCATACATGGCTGTTATATTACGGCTTTTTTCTGAATCTGGTATGAACATGATCGACATAGGTGCCAACCTGACCCACGACAGTTTTGATAAAGACCGCGCACAGGTGATTGCCGATGCCCAACAAGTCGGTGTGGGTGCCTTCATCATCACCGGATCAGATGCCGATTGTTCACAAAAAGCCCGCGACTTGGCCCACCAATACCCTGATTGTTGCTACGCCACCGCTGGCGTTCACCCACACCATGCAGGGGATTATGATGGCGAAATTGAAGACTTGATTTCCGGCTTGTTATCGGATGACAAGGTGGTGGCAGTGGGAGAAACCGGCTTGGATTATTTCAGGGATTTTTCACCGCGCGAGGCTCAGGTGTTTTCTTTTGAACGCCACATCCAGATGGCGGTTGAAACCCAAATGCCGATGTTTTTGCACCAAAGGGATGCCCACAAAGATTTTGGGCCCATTTTAAAAGAACACCGGGACCAGTTAAGCCGCGTGGTGGTCCATTGCTTCACCGACAATGAGCAGGCTTTGTTTGACTATTTGGACATGGATTGTCACATAGGCATCACCGGTTGGATATGTGATGAACGGCGTGGCACTCACTTGATTGACCTGGTTCACAACATCCCCAGTGACCGTTTGATGATCGAAACCGATTCGCCTTATTTGATGCCGAGGAATTTGAAACCCAAACCCAAATCGCGGCGCAATGAACCCAAATACCTGCCACACATTGCTGAAGAAGTGGCGCGCATTGTGGGCAAGCCGGTCGAGCAGTTGGTGGCAGAAAGCACCGAAACCAGCCGTCAGTTTTTCGGGTTGTGACCACGCCACATTTTGGGCTTTAACCGAGCGGCCCATGCCATCAGTGTTTGTTCAATCCACAGGTAATGGATGATGCTGTAAAGCACCATGGCCAATACCAGCAAAGTGGTCGCAATGAATGGTGGCAATGACCAGGATTGCAAGGTGGCCAAAGCCGAAGATCGCATGAAAAAATACAACCACACCGCATGGGCCAGATACAAACTGTAAGAAGCGCCACCGAGCAACAGTGAACTGCGCTTGAACAATACCCAGCCACGCCTTTCCAGCTCAATCAATGCCGACAATGACAAAGCAGCAAAATTGCCAAACAGCAGCACCCGTTGCGGCGCATAATAACCTTGCGCCAATGAGCCCGTGGCCAGTTGTGACTCGAAAGACAAGGCCGCCACAAAAGCCACTACAGCGCCCAACACCACCGGCCACAAGGTTTTGATGCGCCTGCGCTCAAAGAACCAGGCAATCACAGCACCGGCCAAAAACTCCAAACAAAAAGGTGCGCCATAGAACCAAAAAAGCATGTTCTGTTGGTAAAAATGGTCTGGGTTGTAGGCATCTTTGATGAGAATGTAGTGACATTGAAGCAACAAAAGTACCAAGGCAATCAACCACACGGCATGGATCAAATGTCGTCGGGGCAACAACAGCAAAACCGCAAAAACTGCATAGAAATACAGTTCAAACTGCAAGGTCCAACTGACATCAATCAGCAATTTGTGCCAATAGGATTGGCTCAGGAACAAGGAACCCAACACATCGGCTTCGGGTGGCAGGGCAATCGAACCCAGGTAAGCCAACAACAAAAACAAGGCAAAATAAGGCCAGTAACCCAAATAGATTCGCGCCGCTCGATTGTACAAATAGCCGAGCAAGGTGGCGCCACCACTGACTTTTCGGGTGCTGACCCAAATGATGTAACCACTGATGACGAAAAACACATCGACACCGGCATAACCAAAGCGACCAAAGAAACTGTAAAGGTCATGACCTGCGACACCTCCCAAAGACAGGTACACGTTGTTGGCATGGTACAAAACCACCATCATCGCGGCCACGGCGCGAAGCCATTGGATGTTGACGATTTTTTCCATGAGGTGCTGTGTTCCAGGACAGTGAATGAAGCATCGTTTATACAATGACACGGCTTGATTGTCCACCGCTCTGGTCCCGGCACGGCCATGCATTGTTCAACCAGCTAACCTTCACTGGCCTGTGCAGTGGCTACACAGGCCATTCTATAATCAATGATACAACGGTGGCAGGCCTTGATCTTGTGCTGGGCCTTTTTGTTTCAGAGCAAACCCTCCTTGTTTGGCCAGCTGATACCAATTGACCTCAGGAACTGGGGCCGATGCGCTGTACAGGGCGTTTTGCAGTGCATCCAATGCATCGATGGTGGTTTGATCCTCGATTTGGTCGCGGATTTGGCCCAAGTTGGTGGCTTTTTGATTGTGTTCTTGGTTCCACCATGCCAGCAGGGATTGTTGCATCCGGCTCGCTGTGGCTTCTTTCAATGCCCGCAGATTCGGGTTCAATGGATTTGTTTGGGGCGCTGGTACCTGGCTGGATGAACCTGCTTGCTCTCTCTGTTTCCTCATCCGGCGCAGCAAAAACAAGGTGGTGATGACCCACAAACTGGCAAAAATCAACGCAATGGGACGCCAGATCGAAGTCGGCAACCCATCGGATGATGTGATTGCTTCAGTTGCATTGGTTGTCGACAAAGGCTGGCGCTCGGTTTGCATTTGAGCGGTGGGCATGGGGGTGTTTTCTGCGGCATGTTCAGCTTGGCCTATCTGCAACACGGTGTGCTTCAATGTCGCCACCTGTGTCGATTGTGATTGCGTGTCAAACCAAGTCAAATCGAAAGCTGGTATGTGTAATTCACCGACTTGGCTGGGTATGACCGCGTATTTGATGGTTTTAGTCGCTATCAATCGATCGCCATCGGTGCGGGTCATGGTGTCGGTTTTGTCTTGGTAAATCTTGGCACCGTCAAACGAAGGCAGTTCGATGTCTGGCAACTGGGTTTCTGACAATCCGGTGGCGACCACATGGATGGTTCGTGTGATGGGTTCTCCGACTTTGTAATCACCCTGTGACCAGGTTTCTGAAAGGGTCAAGCTTGATGCCGGCACCCAAGGTTTGTCCAAAAAGTCTTGAGGGATGGGCTTGATGGTCAGTGACAACATCTCTGACACTTGCCTGACCGGGCGCCCCCTTTGGAACAGGCTGTATGAGTTGCGTCGGCTGTTGTCGGTGACTTCACCTTCAAAAATGATGGGGTTGAGCTCCAATGGGCCGGACTGCTCGGCGTAGATGGCGTACTTGCGCTCCAAGACTTGATAGGATTTGCCGTCTCTTTGGGTCGTGTAGCTGGCCCCTTTGTTGATCGGTGCCACGATCACACCATTGGCTTGTGGGTCACTCAATCCACCGTTTTTTAAATTGATGGCGTACAACAAGCGAACGGTGAGGATGATTTCTTCCTGAACATGGGCTTCGGTTTTGTTAGGTATCACCTCGATAAATATATCGCCTTGGGCCTTGGCATTGGGGTCCGGTTTTTTGACTTCCAATCGCAAGGGTTGAGAGCGTTCACCTTCCACTTCCAATGGCGGAATGATGTGTGAACCCAATGATTTGGGTACCAACAACACCTGCCACGTGGTCTTGGATGAAGTTTCACCATTGATGATTTGGGTGGATGATGAGGTACCCGTCGATCCCACATGAAACACCGCATCCAAAGTGGTGAAGTCTGGTTGTGCGTTGGTCATTTTGTCAACCGTCACTTCCAATGTCACAGATTCGCCCAGTACGATGCTGTTGCGGTCTATCTTGGCCGTAACTGCGGCTTGTGTCGCCATCGACACAAACAGCAATGTCATCAAAGTCATCAATCGTTTCATCACCAATCCTCTGTGGTTTGATAGTCATCGCCTTGTTGGTTGCGGCGATGGTATTGATATAAAAATTTACGTCGCAACAACCCGCCCGGATCGTCTTTGATGCGCCGCAGCCACTGCTCCATGGCTTGTTTTTCTTCGGCATCCAAGGCCTGCTCCTCAGGCGTCAACTCAACCGGCTCGGGAGGCTGCTCTTGTTGTTCGCCTTCTTGGCCTTGTTCTTGTTGTTCCTGCTCGGACTGCTCTTTGGCTTGTTGTTCTTCCTGGCTTTCTTGCTGCTCACCTTGCTGTTCTTGGTTTTGCTGCTCGCCTTGTTGTTCCTGCTGCTGATCGCCCTGCTGTTCTTGGTCAGACTGCTCGCCTTGTTCCCCTTGCTCGTTTTGCTGCTGTTCTTGCTGTTGTTTGAGCGCTTCTTCAACGATTTTTTTGTTGTACAAGGTGTCTTCGTCTTCAGGATCTATGGCCAATGCCTGTTCATAACTGGCCAATGCCTGTTCCAATTGACCGGACTGGGCCAAGGCGTTGCCTTGATTGTAATACTTGTCCAAATCAGGCACTTGGGTTCGGTACATGTCGGCCGCTTGCTGGTATTGTTTGCTCTCATAGGCGGCTGCGGCCTTGAGTTTGGGGTCTTGGGCCAACTCAAGCGCGGCTTCGGCTTCGGCTTGGTGGATTTTGTTCCATGCCTGCTGGTCCTTGTTGAGCCACAAATCATCCCAAGACAGGGCTTGGGCTTGTTCAGTGGGCACCATCAAGGCCAAAGGCAAACACAACAACAAACCACGCCGATACATCAGGGCCAACAAAGGTAAAATCAACAAGGCCAAGTAAGGCCCATCATCAATGAATTCGGCACTGTTCATGTCGTCCTGTTGCATCAAGTCATCATCACTTTGTTCTCGATCGGTGTCAAACATGCCGGCAAAATCATCCCCACTGGTCAAAACAGTGAAATGACCGCCACCGGCTTGGGCTGCAGACTGCAATGCAGAAAAATCGACTTTGGGCACCACAATCTGACCTTGCAAATCTTTGACAAACCCTCGGGGTGTTGGGATCGGTGATCCCGCCTCTGTACCAACCGCCATGACATGGGTTTTGATGTTTTGGTTTCTTAAATCAGTCAAAGCCGATTCGGTTTTGTGCATCGCCACACCGTCTGTGATCAGCAAAACTTCACCACGCATCAGCCCAGCCTGACCCAACAGTTCGGCTGATTTTTCCAGCGCGCGGGCGGTGTTGGTGCCTTTGACCGGCATGATGGAAGGTTCAATCGCGTCCAACAGCGCGGTGATGGTTTCTGTGTCGTTGGTCAATGGTGTCACCACAAACGCTTCACCGGCATAAGCCACCAACGCCGTTTGTCCGTCTTTGCGCTGATCCAATAAATCCTGGATTTTAAATTTCGCCCTTTGCAAACGAGAGGGTTTGACGTCATCAGCCAGCATGCTCCTTGAAACATCGAGCGCCAACACCAAAGCCGCCTGGTTCTGTACCACCGGCACGGGCACTTGCCTGACCGCAGGCCCAGCTGCAGCCAGTATCGCCAACACCAGAATCGGCCAATACAATTTTTGCCAGACACTGGCTTTTTGTGCCGTTTGGGTGGTCATCGCTGCCAACAACTCAGGGTCACAATGCTGTTGCCACCCGTCTTTGGCAGCCGGTTGGCTCAACCAACGCCAAAGCAGCCACAAAGCCGGAATCAACAACCACAACACATGGGGTCTGAGGAAATGGAACGCTTGCCAATCGATGTCGCTCATGCCGTCCACCTCCGAATCCACATGCCACCCAACAACAAAGCACACATCAACAACAAGGGCCAATGAAACAATTCATCGGTGGGGCGGTAAAACTGCACTTCTTCCGCCAAAGGCTCCAATTCGTCCAACACTTTGTAAATTTGTTCCAACTCTTGGGCGTTGCGGGCACGAAAATACTGCCCTTCGGTTATTTTGGCGATCTTGGTTAAGGTGATTTCATCCAAGTCCGAAGACGGGTTGACCACCCGTTGGCCAAAGAACGAATTGCTGACCATTTCTTCGGCACCGACACCAATGGTATAGATTTTCAAGCCTTCTTCCCGCGCCAATTCTGCGGCTTTCAGTGGCTGAATCGCACCGGCTGTGTTCTGACCGTCGGTGAGGACAATCAACACCCGGTTGTTGTCTTCAATGGTCCTCGCTTTTTTCACGGCCAAACCAATGGAATCACCGATCGCAGTGGATTTGCCAGCCAATCCGATGGCGGCTTCGTAAAGCAGTGTTTTGACGGTTTTGCGGTCAAAAGTCAGTGGTGCCTGCAAATAAGCGTTTTCACCAAATAAGATCAAACCAATCCGATCTCCTGTACGGCGTTCAATGAATTCACCGGCCACTTTTTTCACTGCCGTCAAGCGGTCAACGGCTTGCCCGTTGATTTGCATGTCGGTTTGTTCCATGGAACCGGAGATGTCAATCGCCAACATCAAATCTCGCCCTTCTACCGGTAACGGCACCGGTTCGCCCACCCATTGCGGCCGACTGGCTGCCAATAGCAAGGCCAACCAGGCCATCACACTCAACCAGCGCCAACGGGCATGGCCACTTTGAGACGAGGTGCCCAGCAACTGACGCAAAAAGGGCACTTCAATGGTGGTGACACTGGCCTGTTTCACACGGGGCAAGAAATACAATAGCAGCGGCAAAGGCAGCAAAACCAAAACCCAAGGCCATGCCAAATCATACATCAGCGGTCTCCTTTCGAGGTTTCATGACGCCTTGTTTGATGTGGTGGCTGACCAAGGCCAACAGGGCCTCGCCATCAAACTGCACTTCTGGTCGATAGATGCCTTCAGTCAACAGCTCTGCCCAGGGATCAAAAGGGTTGTCACTGTGGCAGGCATTGAGGTGGTCAATCCAATCCCGCCCGGTTTGGCTGACGACTTGATCTTGGTGGTGATGGAATTTCTCATAGCGGCGCAACAGCATCGACGCATCAGTCAACAATGCGGTGGCATTGGGTTCCTTCTTCTGCCGTTCTGCCAAAGCTTCGATTTCAGATTGGATCAGCAACCATTGGCGCGTCCGTTGTCTTTTTCGGTACCACAGGAAGGCAACCCACAGCATGGCGAGTAAAAGCAAAACCATGACCACCCACCAGCCAGGTGCCAATGGCCAAAAACCGGGTTCTGCGGGCATGTGTAAACCACGCAAAGGCAATTCTTGAGGCGCTTGTTGCATCGGGATGGCTTGCTGCATCAGCTCAAACCTCCCAACCAATGGTTGAAAGCCTGGGTCGGGTTGGCCAAGCCATTGCGGATTTTGTTGACCCACTGGTCATCGGTTTGGATTGGAATGATGGGAACACCCGATTTGATGACATCGGACTTCAACATGGCGATGTGGTCGGCTTGTTGTTGTGCCAACCGCTGCTGCGTTTGGTTTTGTCGCGTGTCCAGCACCTGTGTCATCACCTGTCCGGCCTTGCTTCCTTGGATGCCAAAACGTGCCGGTGGCGGTTGATTGACCTCAAAAGGGTCTGCAATTTTTATCGCCAACACGTCATTGTGTTTGCGCAGCTGGATCAAGTGGCGCTTACATTCTTCGCCCATGTTGAGAAAGTCACTGATGACAAACACCAAACTGCCTGGGCGGATGACGCTGCGCATCTGCTGCAAGGCCTCATCCAAGGGCGCCTGTGATTCTTGTTCATGTCGTTCGGTGGTTTTCAAAATGTGTGACATCAAACCCATCATGCCCCGTTTCCCGGGTGTGGCTTTGACAATGTGGGTGCCATGGATGCCAAAAGTCAAACCACCGATGCGGTCACCTTTTTGTATCGAAGACCAACCCAAGAACGCAGCCACTTCTGAAGCCAACACCATTTTGAACCGGCTTCGGGTGCCAAAAAACATCGAGGCATTGCAGTCCAAGATCACATAGGTCGGTCGCTCTCGTTCCTCTT
>JAUHZH010000408.1 GCA_030426065.1 Gammaproteobacteria bacterium | reverse complement strand
TTTCCGGTCCATGCAATTCATAAGTTTCGTCAATCACGGCAAAGGAACCCATCATCGGTTTGACGAATTGGTAATTACCCCAATCCAATTGGCCAGACATGTTGGGTGCCACTTGGGTTTCGATGAAACAAACGTCTTTGGTCAGTGAGTAAGCGGTGCGGATGGCGCCCACGGGGTTTTCCAAATGGTAAATCAAACCCAACATCATGACGATGTCAAAACGACCGTATTTCTCAGGCATGACGTCATGAACATCAACCCGCTTGGCTCGGAATTTGTCGTCCAATTCCATCCCTTGGGAAATCAGGTTGGCATCATCCACGTGATCCTGCCGGGCTTCCAGACCCGTCACATCCACGCCCTTGGCAGCCAAATGACATGCAAAATAACCTTCATGACAAGCCAAATCCACTGCTGTGCTTTGATCCCATTTGTCGGCATACCGTTCGTCCAAAACGCTGTCGAGCATGGCAATCCGGGTGCTGTGTACCGCCATGGCGTCATCGGCCATGTAACTTTCCGTGGTTTCACCATTGGGCAAGTTAAAATGGTAGAACCATTGTTTGTCCAAGATTTTTTTGATCACATCACTCATCAATGAGGTCCTTTTGTAAAAAAGCCCAAGTCAATTTCAGGGCTTGTTTGTTTGTCAAAATGCCCATGTGATTGCAGCGAACCACATGGTGTTCAGTCAGCCAATCGGCTTGTGTGCTGGCCACCGACACGGTGCCATCAGAGGGCCCATCAAAGCGGTGAATCACCCGACCCAGTCCCCAACTGCGATCACCCATGACCATCATTGTGGCCCGTTGGGTGGGTTTTTCCAAGCCCTGTGTCAGTGGTCGATGGGCATGGTTCAACAACCGTTTCAAGAGGCGGTTTTGACCCATTTTTTGTGCCACATCAGAACCATTGATTGGGGAGGCCAACATCACCATTTTACCGTTTTTACGGATGTTCGGTTCGGTTTTTGCGGCCAACAAGCCACCCATGGAATGGCCGACCAGGTGAATTGTTTGTTCTGGGCGAGAATTGACAAAAGCAGCCAGGTTGCGGCTGCTTTTGTCAAAATCTTGCCCCGATGTGGGGTAGGCAAAGCGATACACACGCATCCCTTTGGCCATGAAATATCGACGAAAGGCGTACCAAGTCCAGGCTTGCATCCACAAGCCATGAATCAGCACCACCGCTTCGTCATTTTTACTCATCTTCAGTTTTGGGCAACACCTGTATGTTCACGTCCGCCAATTGATCGTTGTCAATGGCTGACGGTGCTTGGGTCAAAGGACAAGCCCCGGATGATGTTTTCGGGAAGGCGATCACTTCTCGGATGGATTCTTCACCACACATCAATGCCGCCATTCGGTCGATACCAAAGGCGATGCCGCCATGAGGCGGACAACCGTACTGCAAAGCTTCCAGCAAGAAGCCGAACTTGTCATTGGCTTGTTCGGCGTCAATGCCCAACAGGGCCAACACCGCCGATTGCATGGATTCATCATGGATACGAACCGAGCCACCGCCCAATTCAACGCCATTCAATACCATGTCATAGCCTTTGGAAAGGGCTTCACCTGGGTTGGCCTGTAAGTCTTCAACGCTGCCAGCAGGCGCTGTGAACGGATGGTGCAATGCATCCCAGCGCTTTTCATCCTCATTGAATTCAAACATCGGGAAGTCAACCACCCAAAGCGGGCGCCACCCTTCGGCCACCATGCCCAAATCCTGACCAACTTTCAGGCGCAGGGCGCCCATGAAAGCCGAAACTTCTGCGTATTTACCGGCACCAAAAAACAACAAGTCACCGTCTTCTGCACCGTTACTTTCCAATATGCCTTGCAAAGCCTCATCACTGAGGAATTTGACAATCGGTGATTGCAAACCTTCGCGGCCGGACGCTTGGTCATTGACCTTGATCCAAGCCAAACCACGGGCACCGAATCGGCGGGCATAGGGTTCATAATCATCTATTTGCTTGCGGGTCAAAGAACCACCGCCTGGCACTTTCAATACCGCTACACGGCCATTCGGGTCATTGGCAGGTGCTGAAAACACTTTGAACTCGGCGTCTTTGACGTGATCGGCAATGTCCACCAATTCCAAATCGATGCGCAAATCGGGTTTGTCTGAACCAAAGCGACGCATGGCTTCTGCATAGGTCATGCGAGGAAATTGGGCTGGAAATTCAACATCCATCACCGACTTGAATGTGTCCCTGACCAAGTTTTCAGCCATGTTCAAAACATCTTCCTGATCAACAAAGGCCATCTCGATGTCGAGCTGTGTGAATT
>JAUHZH010000407.1 GCA_030426065.1 Gammaproteobacteria bacterium | reverse complement strand
CAGACCAAGTAGTATCGGCATTGTTTCGCCACATGGATGACGGTGGCACCGTTCACATTGAAGACATTCAAGACCAAGTTGAACTGGCCTTGATGCGCGCTGGCGAACACAAGGCGGCCAGAGATTTCGTTCTATACCGCGCCAAACAAGCTGAAAAACGCGCTCGCGCCAAAGCGAGAGAAGATAAGCAAAAATCACCCGTTTCAGATGCCCCAGTGATTCAGGTTGTAGACCACAACGGTGATATGAAACCTTTGGATTTTGATCGCATTGACACCATCGTCACCGAGGCCACGCGTGGTCTGAAAGGTGTGGCCAAAGAACTGGTCATCAAAGACGTGAAGCGCAACATTTTTGACGGCATGGCTGAGGCTGATTTGAACGCTTCCTTGGTGATGAGTGCCCGTGTTTTGATTGAGAAAGACCCCAACTATTCATTCGTTACCGCCCGGTTGTTGATGGATGGCATCCGCAGAGAAGCATTGAGCTTCATTTATGCTGAAAACACCGAAGCCACCCAAAAAGACATGCAGGACATTTACCCTGACTACTTCGCCAAATACATTCAACGCGGTGCGGACCTGAAATTGTTGGACACCGAATTAACGCGTTACGATTTGGACAAACTGGGCAAGGCCATCAAACCTGAACGAGATAAAAAGTTCACTTACTTGGGATTGCAAACATTATTCGATCGTTACTTCATTCATATGGGCAAAACCCGCATTGAGTTGCCGCAAGCATTCTTCATGCGTGTGTCCATGGGTTTGGCCATCAATGAAATCAATCGCGAAGAGCGAGCCATCGAATTTTATGAGTTGTTGAGTTCGTTTGACTTCATGAGTTCAACCCCGACCTTGTTCAACTCGGGCACTTTGCGTCCTCAGCTGTCGAGTTGTTATTTGACCACCGTACCTGATGATTTGGATGGCATTTTCAGTGCCATCAAAGACGACGCGCTGTTGTCAAAATATGCCGGCGGTTTGGGCAACGACTGGACGCGTGTACGTGGATTGGGCGCACACATCAAAGGCACCAATGGAGAATCTCAAGGCGTGGTGCCCTTTTTGAAGGTGGCCAACGACACGGCTGTGGCTGTGAACCAAGGCGGCAAGCGCAAGGGCGCCATGTGTGCCTATTTGGAATCATGGCACGTCGACATCGAAGAGTTTTTGGAATTGCGCAAAAACACCGGTGACGACCGCCGCCGTACCCATGACATGAACACCGCGAATTGGATTCCTGATTTGTTCATGGAGCGTGTGGCCAATGAGCAAAGTTGGACACTCTTCTCGCCAGAAGAAGTGCCTGAGTTGCACGATTTGTACGGCAAATCCTTCAAAGAAAAATACGAACAGTACGAACAAAAAGCCCAAGCCGGCGAAATCAAAAACTTCAAGGTGATTGAGGCCACGACATTGTGGCGCAAGATGCTGGGCATGTTGTTCGAAACCGGTCACCCTTGGATCACGTTCAAAGACCCGTGCAACATCCGATCGCCACAACAACATGTGGGTGTGGTGCATTCATCCAACTTGTGTACTGAAATCACGTTGAACACTTCAGACGATGAAATTGCGGTGTGTAATCTGGGTTCGGTTAATTTGCCACACCATGTCAATGAAAACGGCATCGACCACAAGAAATTGGAGAAAACCGTCACCACGGCCATGCGCATGCTGGACAACGTGATTGATTACAATTTCTACAGCGTGCCACAGGCCAGACGTTCCAATTTGCGTCATCGCCCAGTGGGATTGGGCTTGATGGGATTCCAGGATGCACTTTACATCCAGGACAAATGCTACGCCAGTGAAGATGCAGTTCAGTTCGCAGACAACACCATGGAAGCGGTTTCTTATTATGCCATCAAAGCTTCCAGTGATTTGGCAGCAGAGCGAGGTACTTATCCTTCTTATGATGGTTCTTTGTGGTCACAAGGCATTTTGCCGATTGATTCCGTCGCGATGTTGAAAGCGGAACGTGGTAACTTCATCGATCAAGACGAAAGCAGCACACTGGATTGGGATGCATTGCGTGACACCATCAAAGAACAAGGCATGCGCAACTCCAACACCATGGCGATTGCACCCACAGCAACCATTTCCAACATTTCTGGCGTTTCACAGTCGGTCGAGCCGGTTTATCAAAACCTGTTTGTTAAGTCCAACTTGTCGGGTGAGTTCACGGTCATTAACCCTTACTTGGTTGACGACTTGAAGGCACTGGACTTGTGGGATGATGTGATGATCAATGATTTGAAATACTTTGATGGCAGTGTGCAACCCATTGATCGC
>JAUHZH010000406.1 GCA_030426065.1 Gammaproteobacteria bacterium | reverse complement strand
AGGTTACATCCAAACGATTGAATCCATCACCTTCAAACTGTTCAGGGAAATCTCGAGGTCAGTCAAACAGTTCAAGGCCAGCAAAATTTTGGTCATCGCAGCCACCAATTTGGTTGAGTACATCATTGATGAGCACTCTGAAACGTTGTCAGAGTTAGAAGAAACCTTGAACAAACGGATCACTTTACAAGCCGAAGAGAGTTACGGACGCGATCAATACGATGTGGTGTTGTTGTAAATGAAGACCCGGCGCAAACACCATTGGGCATTCCGTATATGGAAAAGTTTGCGTGGCTTGATGGCCTTCTTGGTGGTTCTGGCCGGTGTCTTGGTGGGTTTCGTCAGTTTGTTGCTTCCTTTTGAGCAACTGTATCAAAAACGATTGTTGGACTTTTTAGAGCGTCAGTGGCAAGTTTCTGTGGCGGTCGATGACATCGAAGGCAGTTGGCAGGGCTATGGACCGTATTTTAAGCTCAAAGGACTTCAAGTACAGGGACAGCAAACCATCCACATTGCGGAAACTGCTTTGGCCGTCAATGTCTACCAATTTCTGATTCCGGGTGGCAAAACAGGGATTGATCTACAAATTGGTCGGGCTGATTTGTCGATGATCGACAGCCCCAAAGGCCCCAGCATCACCATCAACGATGATGAAAAAGAGCAGCAATTCACTGAATTGATTGACCGCATTTTGTCGGCTGGTACTTTGGAAGTCCAGTCATTAGCAGTCAATGTGGTGGATGACCAAGGGCAACCCATGATCAGTGACTTGAATGTGGGGTTTCGACTGGAACAGGATGAAACGCATCGAGCGATGTCTTTGCTGTTGACCCACAATGAGGGTTACATGCGCATCAACAGCATCGGATTGAAAGAAGATGAGCTGAGTAAAGATGCACAATGGCATGTGGTCCTGTCAGATTTTGATGCCGCAAGCATCAATGAATTTCAAGACGATGTCCAATGGCCTCAGGTGTTGCTCAATGGTGAAATGTGGGTAACCAGTGATGAAGGAGTGATCACGGATGCTTTGGCCACCATTGACTGGCAAGTGGGGGATGCTTCAGGTGTCTTGAATTGGCAGCACCAAGGTGAAAATCAACAATGGCAAAGTCATTTTTCTTTTAAGAACATTGAGTTGGCAGGCGTTCCTCAACCCGATTTGAATGCACAGCTGATTCGTGATTCGCAAACATTGCAATGGGCAGCAGACCATGTCTCGATGTCGTGGTTGGCACATGGTTTGAGCGAATACATGCAAATGGACTTGATGGCCAATGGCCAGTTGAGCCAAATATCGGGCCAATACGATTGGGTCAATGAGCGGTTCATCCACGCCAGTGCCCAATTCGACTTAAGCAATTTTCATTGGCAAGAACAAGCCGTGTTCAACCTCAAAGGAGAGGTGGCTTGGTTCAAAGACCGATTCAATGTCATGGTTTCAGGCCAAGATGGGCAACTGTCGCTGCCTCAAGTGTTCAGGGGCAAAATGGCCTGGCATGATTTGGTGGTTCAATTGAGTGTCAATGACTTGGATCCTTTGGATTTGCAGGTCAATCAATTTTGGTGTGACTGTAAGGACTTTGGTGCCGAAGCTCAGATCAAATTGTGGCATGATGGTGCTGTTCCGCAGATGCAGTTCCAAGCGAAAGTCAGTGAAGTGGATGTCTCAAGTCTTCATGGTTATTGGCCCAACAAAGTGTGGAAACCACCGGTGATTCAATGGTTGGATGCCTCATTGATCGGTGGGGTGGTTGATAAAGGGTATTTGTTTCACCAAGGCGCCTTGGTTAAAGACGCCTTTTCTGATGGCAAAGCAGCCTTTGCTTCACGCGCGTTCCTGAATGACCTGTCGGTGAAGTTCAATCCTGAATGGCCACAAGCCACTGAGTTGTCTGGTGTGGCTTTGTTCACAGATGAAGGCTTTGGGGTGTCGGTTGATCATGCCCATGCCCAAGCGGTTGAAGTGACCGGTGCAGAAGTTGAGATGAAATCTTACAAGCAAAATCATTTGTCTGTTTCTGTGGCAGCCAAAGCCAAAGACAAGCAAATGATAGACTATTTGAATGCGACACCCATCACGCGCACGGTGCCATTGGATGAGCAATTGTCTTTGACGGGGCCTCACTGGTTGTACTTGGACATGGATGTGCCCATTGTCGCAGGTCAAGTCATGAAACCCCAAGGGCGCATTCATTTTGATCAAGCGGGTTTAACCACCGAACACATGACCTTGGGGCAATTGACAGGCGATGTGAAGCTGGATGGGTTTGATTTGGTGCCTCAATCGCTGAAAGC
>JAUHZH010000030.1 GCA_030426065.1 Gammaproteobacteria bacterium | reverse complement strand
TTGCTGCCAACGGGTTGTTTAAAGTGATGCCTGTTGTGAATAGGTCGCCTGTAAAAGCCAAAGGCGTTGCATTGCCATCAGTGACACTGTTCAGAGAGCAGGCTGTCAATCCTGCTGGTATCACATCGCTGATATTGACCTCAAAGGCAGGTGCACCACCTGTATTTTCGACTGTAATTTGGAAACTGACGTTGTCCCCGCCATCAGCACCAGTCAAATCACCATCCACAGGCAAAGTCGCTGGAGAAGGTGCGATGTTACCTTGATCCGCACTGACAATACCTTTGGTGATCAATAATTCAGGCGCCCTCACTCGTATTAAAACGGGCGTAACCGCTGTGGCGCTGATGCTGCCTGAGTTTTCTGTTTGTGCCTGGAAAATATTGGCCAAACTCAAATCATCTGCAAAAGGATCAGAAGTTACATCAACATCAATATCCACAGATATGGTTTGCGGAGTGGCAGATGATAAATCAGGCCACAAAATGGTTAAACTGTTGGTGGTTGCATTTGTCGTGATTGAAGTAGGGGCTGCACCCACACTATCGGTAGGACTTAACCTGATGTCAAAACCCGGGCCAAAGTTTCCAGTGTCAATGGTGGTGGCATCGAACACGGGCAAAGGAAAAAAGTCATTGAAAACAATGTTTCTGGTATCTCCCGAAGGGATGTTCATACTCAAGCGGTAAGTCACAGTCTGACCGGGCTGATAAGCCGGTTGTGGGTTGATGATTTCCTTGCTGATTTGAATGGGCCTGATGTTTACCGTTGCAGCAGAACCTTCGTTACAACCGCTGGCTCCAGCTGTTAAATCATAAGTGGATGTGATGTTATTGGTTAAATCATCACTCGCTAAGATGGGCGAACTGTCATTGAAGGCCTGATCAATGGTGGCCTCATAAGTAAAAATAATTTGCGGGTTTCCACCAGCAATGTTACCTGCCGCTGTGGCGTCAATAGCCAAGGTGGTTGAACCGTCACCATTCACTGTAGGCACCGCAGCTATACCAACGATGGAACTGGTGAAGTTACCTTGGTAAGTGTATCCGTCTGGAATGGTGTCAGTCAGTTGTAGATCACTGACCGTTGCGTATTCACTGATTTGGACATTGATTGTAAAAACAATGGTTTGCCCTGGAGAAGCCAAACCTGGACTGGCGCCTTTTTGAATACTGACGTGTTCAACAAACACATCTGAAGTGGCTGACTCTTCGGGTATGGGATTGCTGTTGTGCTCACCATTTAAAGTGGCTGAATTGGTCCTGGTCTGCGCATCACACACCGTTTCATCTAAAATATCTGCAAAGTAACCACTGTATTCAATAACCAAATCATCACCACTGGTTCCATTCACAGAAGTACAGTTAACCACAATCGGATTCGAGGTGGTTGTCACACACCCTACCCCTCCTGTCACATTGACCGGTGGTTGTAAAACAAAGCCGGGTGGTAACAAATCACTGACTACCAAGTTATCTATGGTGTTTCCTGAAGCCACTCGTGCTGTCAATGTGTATGTGACGGGCCAATCTTGACCTGGAGGGCGCTCACCTTCTGGCGCATCATTCGCTTTTTCAAATTCAACCAAAATCGGTGTGATATTGAACCCTTGATCAGCACCTGTAATGGGACCATTGTCACCAGTGGGCGTGTCACCATACTGATAAACAGGCGTGATACTGACAGGAACCGGTACATTTACTGGCGCATTGGCATCAATGCCCAAACACAAAACGATGTCCAAAGGCACCCCACCGGCCACAACAGATCCAATCGGTGGCTGAATGACATAAAACACATCACCGTCATTACCTGTGATCGTTTCCCCTGTGATGGGATCGGTCAACTGGTTACCCGGCGCAGGAGGAAACACACCAACTGTATTGATTGAAACATTAGAGCCAAATAAATTGGCGGAATTGATCACCACATCAGAGGGGATGGTGATGCGCAGGTAAGGCCCATAACCTGGTGGCCCTGCGTTGGTGACTGAAGCGGTGACACACACTTCTGAACCAGGAAACCCAGATTCATCAGCAATGGGCGCCAACATCGGTGTTTGAGAATGTGCGACACTGATCGCCCCCAGCAAGATCAAAAAAAACCAATGCCTCATTTTAAACCTCATTTTTTCAATATCCTTTTCAACATAACACAAATTAAGCAAGATATTCAAAAGAAATACAAGATAAAATTTATTGCATTTTTGTTAACAGTGACAATTACTTAACAAGCTTAAGCCAATAAACAAACCCGCTTTTCTTTTGGTATAATTTATGGTTTTTGAGCCTGTAAAATGCCATTAATCACACCTTTAGATCAATTCGCCAATCCTGAAGTCGAAAGACTGGTTAAATTCTTCAACGAAACGCTGGGGTTCTGTCCCAACAGTGTACTCACCATGCAGCGCAGGCCTGCCATTGCCGAAGCTTTTGTCAACTTGAACATGGCTGTGATGGCCAACGAAGGCCGCGTCACCGCAGAACAAAAACGCCTGGTCGGTTATTTGACCAGTGCCCAAACAGGGTGCAAATATTGTCAAGCCCACACCATTTTGGCCGCTGAGCGGTACGGTGGTTCTGAAGAACGGTTAAAGAACATTTGGGATTTCAGACAATCTGACCTCTACACCGATGCTGAAAAAGCTTTGTTTGAATTTGCCTTGGCGGCATCATCGGTACCCAATGCCGTCGACAAAAACATCGAAAACGAGCTCAAAAAACACTGGGATGACGGAGAAGTCGTCGAAGTTTTGGGCGTGATTGCTTTGTTTGGTTATTTGAACCGATGGAATGATTCCATGGGCACCTCCTTGGAACCCGGTGCAGAAGCGGCCGGCACCCAATATTTTGAAAATTGGGACAAAGGCAAACATCAGTGACATAAAAACCAGCGACCACAAAGCCGTGGTCGCTTGATTTGTAAACCCGGTGAAGTGTTCTGTACTTGGCTGGGCAATCAGCGGACTGTGAAACTGCCCTATACAAGTACAGTACACCACACCAGCTCAGAAGTGGAAATTAACCCCGGCAAAAAAACCATCCACGGTTAAATCTGAAGTCAGATCACCCACCTCAATCAAATCGACATTCATGGAGCGAAAGCCGACCGTGGCACCCAACCCGATTTTACTTTCGTAATGAACACCTATTTCAAAATCAGTGACGTCATTGTCATCAAAACTCAGTGCATCGGCACTGCCATAAACAGACCAACCTGTCAGCGGCAATTCAAATTGGGCTTTGGTATACAGCATTGGAATCACATCGTCAAAACCTGAACGTTCATCGAGAACTGAGTCAGCATGAAAATGAGACCCACCATCAAAATGTTTGAAACTTAAACCAAGGTCCCAGTTGACCCAATTATCAAGAACCTCATAATACAGGGTCAACTCATTGTGGCTGAAGTCTATTTCACTGTCCACATCCACCGACTGACCTGGAAATTGGGCCACATCACTCAGCGTCAGTAGACCACTGGCTTGTACCTCACTGCGCATCACCATGACATTGGGTACAAAGGGTACGGCGTGCTCAAAAGCCAAATAGAAGTTGTTCGCCGAATCACTGAAATCAACACCAACGGCATCACCAGACCAATCTGATCTGATGTGTCCTGACATGTCCTGTTGCCAATGATTTACGCCCACATAAACACCCAAAAACGTGTCGGCTTGTGCAACACCAGCAGTCATCATCAAGGCACAAATAATCCTTTTGCTCATTACTTACTCTGCATTCAAAAAATGACGCAGTTTAACCCAGACATCAGAAACTGCAAGCTCAAATACCGGTCGAATGACACTTTGCAGCGTCGTTCAACATTGATGTGGAATGATTCCACAGGCACATTCTTGGAACCCGACGCAGAAGCGACTGGCGCCAAAATTTTTAAAATTTGGACAAAGGCAAACACCAATAAACCTGCCGAATTTTTTAAGCTCAGCCAACGCCCAAGGCGTTGTTTTAAGCCTTTCCCACCTAAAAGTCACTTTTTTCGAACGCCAATTCGCAATTTGATTGACAAAGCTTCAATCATCCATAAACTACCGCTCATCCACAATCACCACCACAATCATGAAAAAGTTTGCTGCACTGCTGTGCCTGATGAGTTTGACCGTTATCGCACAAAATTCACCGCAAAGACCGAGCTGGTCTCAAGGCTTGCCTGAACGACAAAAAGCCCCGACTGCTGCACCCAGCGAGTTGACCATTGAAAACGAAACGGATGATTCACAGTCAAAACCTGTCATCGATCCATTCGAAGCCGAACGCCCCAATTTAGACATCAAAATTGACAACGAACCTGTGGCTGTTGCGCCCATTGAGGACATTCAAATAACGCCTTCAGTCCCTGTTTCAAATGAAGAAGACGTCGTGCGTTTGGACAGACGAAGCCGACCAGGTATGCTCAACAGAGAAAAGCGAGCAGAAAACGAAACGGTCGATGCGTCACTGCTGTCACAATACCAATGGCAAGTGGTCAAAACCACGCCCGTTTACATTCCTAGTGAAGTCAAAGACATCGACACATTGAATGTGATCATACACGTCAGGCCCAGTGGCCGTGTCAGCAAGGTCGAAGCCATGGATGACAGTTTGTCATCCAGAGCAATGTCACAGATCGCAGACAGCATCAAAGAGTGGCGTTTTGAACCACCAAAGAATGTTGGCATCGATGCAACGATCTCCAAACCTTTTGAAATTGACATCCGTTCCTAAATCCCATATGCGATTCAACTGATCGCCTTGTACATGAACACCGAGTTGGGGTCTTCTTGATAGGCCCCAAATGGTGGACAAGGCTCAAATCCTTCACATTGATAAAGGTTCCTTGCCGCTTCGAAGAAAGGCATGCTGCCAGTTTCTAAATAAAGTGCTTGATGTCCTGCTTCCTTGGCCTCTTTGATCAAAAAATGCAGCATTTTGCGAGCCAATCCACGTCCCCGATGCGATTTGGCTGTGCGCATGGATTTCAGCTCAGCTTGGTTGGGACCCAGTGACTGTAAGGCACCACATACCAACAACTCATCACCTTCCCACAAAGTCCAAAAGCGCACAGTTTCAGCTTGCAAGCCCGTCGCATCCAAAGCATGTTTGCTTTCTGGCGGGGACACCGACAACATGTCTTCGATGTGCTCATTCAGAAAAGCAACAACCCGCTCATCTGACAACATACCCAGTTTAAAGTCCATGACGGTCACTCCCTCGGTTGCGGTTCAGCGTGTAAGCAAGCGCTGCCAACAACCAAAACACCAATCCCGCATAATCGAACCACAGAATGCGCTGCATTGCATGTGATGTCACCGAATCAAAATGCATCAACCAAACAAAACCTGACATGCTCAAACCGCACATCACCAGAGCCGGCAGCTGCAAAGAACGAACAAATACTGCGAACAAAGTGAACCCTCCCAACAAGCCAAACAACAAAGCCCGATGTTTCATCAAAACCACCATCTCAGACCCGTTGATGGTGACACCATAGGCTTCAGCCATCTGCTGTGCAGAAAACACACCCACAACGGGCGCCAGATTGACCAAGCCCACCAGAACCAAACATAGGGTAAAAAACACTTTCATGACAACGCCTTCAAAAAGCACACCACCCGTTCAACTTCTTTGAACCCCAAATGCGCATGGATCTCTTGGCTTTTCACATTGTCATGCTCGGTGTCGCTGGCCAATTCAGTGTAACCTTGATCAACTGCCCAAGATTCGGCAGCTGACATCAAAGCTTTTCCAATG
The DNA here is from genome assembly GCA_030426065.1 of Gammaproteobacteria bacterium. Classification (GTDB taxonomy): domain Bacteria; phylum Pseudomonadota; class Gammaproteobacteria; order Xanthomonadales; family Marinicellaceae; genus Marinicella. Next base: position 5,610 of record JAUHZH010000030.1, on the reverse strand, counting down.
CCTTGGTTCTGAAAAGCAGGGTCGACCAACCAACCTTCAACATAAGGCACGCGGCCTTGACGGCTGCCTTCGGCAAAATTTCGGACATTGAGCTCAATGAATGCAACCACACCCTGCATGGTTTCAGCGACGAAAACCGCGACCACATCATGTGACTGACCTGTAAAGAATGCCTCGATTTCGCTCATGTGCGCATCGTCGGTGTCAGGCCACAACAACGTCCGCAAACGGGACCATGCTGTGCAGTCATCAGGCTGTATGGAACGGATGTTCATGGATTGATTGTACCAAATCAAAAGCACAAACAAACAGAAAGTTCAGTACGGGTTGGCCATGCCCAATTGCGCTAACATTGCCACCTCCAAAGCCTCCATGACTTCGGCTTCATCCTCTTCAATGTGGTCATAACCGAGCAAATGCAGACAACCATGCACAGTCATGTGCGCCCAATGGTGGTCACTGGGCTTACCTTGGGCTTGCGCTTCTTTTTCGACCACATCGGCACATATGGCCAAATCACCCAAGTGTGGTGATTCGACATATTCTGGGAGGTCGGAGGGGAAGGAAAGGACATTGGTGGGGTTGTTTTTGTCCCTATAGTAATTGTTTAAGAACTGGCTTTCTTCAGGGTGGACAATTTTGATGCACAGTTCTTTGTGGATTTTAAAATGATCTGCCAGTGGTTGAAGCCATGTGGCGAATTGCTCGAATGATGGGGAAGGAATTTCCCCATCATTGACCAATATGACGTCAATTTGATGAATCATCGTCCGATTTGCGGTTGCTGCGGTCGTAGGCGTCGACAATTTTTTGGACCAAATTGTGTCGCACCACGTCTTTCGACTTGAACCAAGAAAAACTGATGCCTTTGACCTGCTGTAAAATGTTCATGGCATGCTTCAATCCAGATTGCTCACCTGGTCGCAAATCAATTTGAGTCACATCACCAGTGACCACCACCGTGGTGTTGAATCCCGTTCGGGTCAAAAACATTTTCATTTGTTCGACCGTGGTGTTTTGTGCCTCATCCAGAATCACAAACGCGTCGTTCAATGTGCGACCGCGCATGAATGCCAAAGGCGCCACTTCAATTTCATTCTTTTCGAGCATCTTTTCGACTTTGTTGTGACCCAACATGTCGTACAAAGCGTCGTACAAGGGTCGCAGGTATGGATCCACTTTTTCGCTCAAATCACCCGGCAAGAAGCCCAAGCGCTCACCGGCTTCTACTGCCGGCCTGACCAAAACCAATCGCCTGACCCGGTCGTTGTTGTATGCCTCAACGGCACAGGCCACAGCCAAAAAGGTTTTGCCGGTACCGGCGGGACCGATGCCAAAGTTGATGTCGTGCGTGACGATGTTGTGCAAGTATTCTTTTTGGTTATCAGAACGACCTGTGATCAACCCGGCTTTGGTTTGAATCGCCACTTCTTGTGGCTCATAGTCCGGCTTGGTGGCGTTACCTGCCAAGATCACATGAACAATTTCAGGGTTCAGTGCTTCTTTTTGGGCTTCCTTGACCAACAGCCGCAACAACTGTTCGGCCTTTTTGACCGCGCCGTTTTTGCCTTTCAGTTGGAATTGGTTGCCACGGGCGTTGATGGTAACGCCCGTGTGATCTGCCAGTTGTTTGAGGTGCGAATCGTGTTCGCCGTAGAGGTTGGCTAATTTGCCATTGTTCAGATCAGTCAATGTGACGTTTCTGATCTCAGGAGTTTTTTCAGTCATTAATGCTTACACGTCCTCTCAATGAATTTCTCAATGCTTCGGTGATGGTCACATCCACCATCTGCCCTATCAATCGTTTGGGTCCCTGGAAGTTCACCACCCGATTGTTTTCTGTTTTACCAGATAATTCCTCTTCTGACCACTTTGATGTGCCTTCAACCAGCACTTTTTGTGTGCTGCCCACCATGGATGCACTGATTTCTGCTGCCATGTCGTTGATGGTACTTTGTAAAAATTGCAGCCTTTCTTTTTTCTCATCCATTGGTGTGGTGTCTGGCATCGATGAAGCCGGTGTACCCGGTCTGGCTGAATAAATGAAGCTGAAACACTGATCAAAGCCCACGTCTGTGATCAATTTCATGGTGTCATCAAAGTCTTTTTTGGTTTCACCAGGGAAACCCACGATGAAATCGGAAGACAAGCTGATGTCGGGCCTCGCTTCACGCAATTTGCGGATTTTTTGTTTGTATTCCAATGCCGTGTGGCCGCGTTTCATCATCGACAAAATTCGGTCAGAGCCACTTTGGACGGGTAAATGCAGGTAATTGGCCAACTCAGGCACATCACGATAAGCTTCAATCAAAGCATCGGTGAATTCAACTGGATGAGACGTGGTGAATCGAATGCGCTCGATGCCATCAATGGCCGCCACATAGTGAATCAACAAAGCCAAGTCAACCACATCGCCATCATGGGTCAGACCACGGTAAGCATTGACGTTTTGGCCCAGCAAATTGATTTCTTTAACGCCTTGTTCCGCCAACTCCATGATCTCAGCCAGGACACCATCCAATGGGCGCGACACTTCTTCACCGCGGGTGTAAGGCACAACACAGAAAGTACAGTATTTGCTGCAACCTTCCATGATGGAAACGAAAGCCGTTGGACCTTCTTTGCGTGGCTTGGGCAAATGATCAAACTTTTCAATTTCGGGGAATGAAATGTCCACTTGTGGCTGGTTTTGCTTTTTCCATTCGTCCAGCAAGCCCGGCAAGCGGTGGATGGTTTGCGGCCCAAAGACCAAATCGACAAAAGGCGCGCGTTTGATGATGGCATCACCTTCTTGCGAAGCCACACAACCGCCGACTCCAATGACCACATTGGGGTTCTTTTCTTTCAATTGACGCCAGCGACCCAATTGAGAAAACACCTTCTCTTGGGCCTTTTCCCGGATTGAACAGGTGTTGATCAAAATCACATCGGCATCTTCTTCCACATCAGTGATTTCCAGACCGTGCGATTTCAGTAACACATCCTGCATTTTGTCAGAATCGTATTCATTCATCTGACACCCATGGGTTTTGATAAAAACTTTACCTGTCATGATTGTTCTTCTAAACGTTTGACCAATTGTACTATGATTTGCGCTGTTAAGCCCCAAATCACGTCGTCATTGTATTGGTATATATAATAATGTTTTCGCCCAATCGGGGTTTTGGCGAACTGTTTGGTTCGGTTGGCCTGTTCTTGGAAAAAAGCAAAAGGCACACCGAACACCCGGTCCACTTCTTCGTCTTGTTTGTCGATCTCAAAACCCGATTCAACAAAGCCAACAAAAGGCGTGACCTCAAATCCACTGATCGAAGGCAGGGGATCCAAATGGCCCAACAAGTCTATTTGGTTGGCTTTGATGCCAATCTCTTCTTCTGTTTCACGCAAAGCAGTTTGCCGCACATGACCATCACTCGATTCAAAAGCACCCCCTGGAAAGCTGACTTGTCCCGAGTGGTGTTTCAAATCTTTGTGGCGTTGTGTCAACAACACCCAAGGGGCTTCATTTTTCCAGTAAAAAGGAAACAGCACAGCCGCCGTTCTTGGCATTTGCGCAGATTGCCCTTGCCACAACTCAGCTGGCAATTTCTGGTCATTCAATGCCTGCTTAAGTTGTTGGATGAAGTGTGATTTGTTCATGTGTTAAACGAAAAAAGGCAAGCTCAAGACTTGCCTTTCTGAATGTTTGGGCTGATGCGCTTACTTGATGCTGACCAAGTGGACATCAAAAACCAACACTTCATTGGGGCCGATGGGACCAGTCCCTTGAGCGCCATAAGCCATTTCGGGTGGCATGAACACTTGCCATTTGTCTCCGGCTTTCATCATCGGAATGACTTCACGCCAGCCTTTCATGCCGACTTTGCTCATGTCCATTTCCAGCGGTTGACCACGGGTATAAGTGCTGTCAAACTCTTTCATGTTGTCATAGTTTTCGGTACCGATCAATGCTCCACGGTAGTGAACAGAAACGGTGTCGTTGACTGAAGCGTTTTTACCTGCACCGGTTTCAATCACACGGTACTGAACGCCAGAAGGCAACTCTTTGATGCCTGTTTTCTTGCGGTTCTTGTTCAAGAAATCATCAGAACGTTTTTGGTTTTCATCGGCCAATTTTTGCAACTGCTCTGCTTGGAACAACTGCAATTTTTGTTGGTATTTAGCAAACTCAGCGGCCATTTGCTCTTTATCAATCGATGGGTCTTGTGCAGCAGCGGCTTCACGCAATCCTTTGATGGCTTGCTCCACATTGACAGAAAATTCAGAATCTTTGCGGCCTGCCAATTGCAAACCCATGCGGTAGCCAATGGCGTAACTGGCTTTGTTTTTATCGAAGTTGATGTCAGCACTTTTGGGGAGTGGCTGTTTTGGCGCTTGAGCTGTGGCGATCAAAGATGCGCCCAACAGTGCCAAGGTCAATAATTTTTTCATTGTGATCCTCATTTCAAAATTCAGCGGCGTAGTATAAGCCACAAAAGTTACATTAACAAGACAGCAAAGGACTCTTTCAGTTCAATCAGCAGTGGTATAATGCCCGATTTCCAATCTTTTAACATCATCATGACAAATGTATTAAGCCAATTAGAAAATCGCGTCCTGACGGTCACCATCAACCGCCCAGACAAACTCAATGCATTGAACCAAGCCACCTTGGCTGAGTTGTCCAACATCATTGGCGATGCCAAGACCGATGACAACGTCGCTGTGATCATCATCACTGGCAGCGGAGAAAAGGCTTTTGTTGCTGGCGCTGACATTTCTGAACTCGCCACCACAAATGCCAACACCGGCATGCAGTTTGCCCAATTTGGACAATCCGTCTTTGATGAAATCGAAAACTGCGGCAAACCCGTGATCGCGGCCGTCAATGGTTTCGCTTTAGGTGGTGGTTGTGAATTGGCCATGGCCTGTCACCTGCGTGTCGCTTCTGACAACGCCAAATTCGGCCAACCTGAAATCAAGTTGGGTGTGATTCCTGGATTCGGTGGCACCCAACGCTTGACCCGATTGATTGGCAAAGGCCGTTCAATGGAAATGAACCTGTTGGGCGACATGGTTTCAGCTGTCAAGGCTGAGCAATGGGGCTTGGTGAATCTGGTGGTACCTCAAGGCGAATTGCAAGCCACCGTTGACAAAATGGCCGACCAACTGGCTCAATCGGCACCGATTGCTTTGGGCATGGCCATCGACGCCATCAACCGCGGCTTGGAATGTGGCTTGAATGAGGCCCTTGATTACGAAGTCAAAGCCTTCGGCATCTGCTGTGCATCAGAAGACAAAAAAGAAGGCACCAGCGCGTTTTTGGAAAAACGCCCAGCTCAATTCTCAGGACATTGAACCGCTGTTAATCAAACGGTGACCAACCTGTCCTGCTACAGGTTGGTCACGTTAATTGAAGCAAAAAAAACGCCCATTGCATCAGCAACAGGCGTCCAAAGGTCAAAATCAGTGGGTAATTTTAATCCTTTTGTTTCCTGAACACCTTTTGCACCAGCACATAAAACATCGGAACAAACAGGATGGCCAAAACGGTTGATGCAATCATGCCGCCCATCACCGCGATACCTATGGCATTTTGACTTGCCGCACCAGCACCGTCTGAAATGGCCA
>JAUHZH010000029.1 GCA_030426065.1 Gammaproteobacteria bacterium | reverse complement strand
TAAAGTTGAAATCCATCAGTTACTTAGCAAAAATGCATAGGAAAAATAACTATAGTTCAAACTGGTTTCTCTTTTTTTTGTAATGTGCTTCCTCTTTCTCAAGAAGAGTTTTGTATAGTTGTTTTTTTTCATTAACACATCTGTCTCGATAAGCCACGAAAGATTTATAAGTTTTGCCAAGGTCTATGCTATTAAATCTGATATTGTTGTTTGCTCGATTTGAGGTAACCCAGGTAACAATACCTTCAGATTTGTGTCTATCGAATGATTTATAGAGTTTGTCAAGATAATTGTGAATTCCATTGCTTTTCCGGCCATCAAATTTTCCATAGGTCAAATACATAACATTATTTTTTTCAATGACATTTGAAGGAGTTCCAAATATATTCAGCATTATATTTTTAAGTTCGTCATGTTCAGGAACTATGGGATAGCTTTTTAAGAAATCATACTGTACTACCTCATCGTTTACCCCCACCAGTAGTTTTGCAGATTCATAGTTTTCATCGAAATCACTGATTGGAAGTTGATCTTCTTTGGGGATTGATGTTAGTCTTTTAAACTGCTGTTTTTTGAATTTACTGTCTATTGCCCTTAGTTCGGACACCTCTTCGCTATTTGTGTGTTCGGATTTTTTTCTATAGTATGCTTTCTTCTCTTCACTGTTTTTTATTATTCTTTTGCAGCTTAAAGATATTTTTGTATTTAAATACTCGCCACCGGGTACAGGAAGGCTTCCATAGTCGAGGTTTTCAATTAGTTGATACCTAATTCCATATTGATCAGAAAGTATTGGAAATTGATATTTGTGGTGTTTATATCCAAGTTCTTTAAGCGCGGGCAACTTTTCACTGACTGTGAATGCTCCATAACTGAGTTTGGATTTATCCTTATATTTGATGTTAAAGTCAGAAAGATCATTGGATAGAGATTGAAATGACCAAAAGGAAAATAGAATAACTATTATTTTGTTTATCATTATTTGTGTCCCTTGTTGATGTTGTGAAATGAATGTATGCTCTACTAAGATCACAGTGTAATATGAAAGTCAAAACATCATAGCAGAAAAAGTAATTAGTCTTGTGCTTTTTTTTACTGGATGATTTTGAAAAATGTTCAGCGTGAATTCGAAATCGCTGTGGCGCGTTTTTTGCTATAATTATGTGCTGATAAGGGAGCAAAGCGCATGTCAGGGACACTTCAATCTGAACAATGGATCCAGGGACTTGGGTCGTTTTTACCATCGAGTGATCGGCCTGTTGATTCAGGGCAGGTCGCCGCGTGTGTTTCTCAATTGAACCAATTGCCTTTGCAGGAAACGGTGTGCCAACATGCGGTGTTGGATTGGATGGCGACGCTGGGCGCGGACACTTTGTCAACGTTTTGGCGTCATCATGATGCCATGGTGCTGCCGTTACAGCAGCTGATGTCCGAGCTGCGTCCTGATGGTTTGGTTTCTGATTTATTGCAGCGTTTGCGTGTCGCGCTCAAGCGACTTAAGCCGCCGAAAAAACAGCGCTACAGTTTCATCACCCAGGTTCGTTTGTTGTTTTCTATGACGGATGACCCTTGGCAGTTGTGGCTCGAGGACCACAAGGCTTTGCGGCAAGAATTGAACGTATTGCTGGCAGAGTTGAAGGCACATGGGCAAACGCTGAAACAAAACAACCAGGTCATGTTGTCCACACAACAAACCATGGAAGCCCAGCAAGAGGACATTGAACGGTGGGTGGATTGGTTGAGCGTGTTGCATCAAACCATTCAGTCTCCGAATGAAACCGAATCCGCAATCAATGTGGCCACAAACCTGGCTTGGGTCAGAGAACAACTTCAACCCGCTGTTCAAGATCGCTTGTTTTGGTTCAAGCAGCAGTTGTTGCTGGCACGTCAAGCTTGCATGACCTTGGAACTTTTGGTCAACAAGAACCGCCAACTCGATCAACAGTTGTCCACTGCTGTTGAAGGTGCGCAAGCCGCCATGGATGTGGCGGTGGGTATTGCACAAGCGGACCAAGTCGTATCCTCCAATGACATCAGTCGTGTCAGGGACCAAGCCGATCAGGTGACTCAATCCTTGTCTGCTTGCGAACTGACATCGATTCAGTCTTTGGCTCAGCAGGTGCTTGATGCACAACAGGAAAATACAGATGATGGCACAAGTGGTGATACAAATGCTGCAAAAGGGGCTTGATGGTGACTAATTGCACATGGACATATTATGTCATAATGTCATAATATGTCATAAAGCAGAACAGGTAGCCGCTTGATAAAAAAGCGAATGCTTGTTGAAACAAAAAATATAAAACAACTTAAAGTACAACCTGGGGAGGTTTGATATGAAGACTGTGGAATACGCACAGGTGTTGTCCAAGCACAGAACCGAAGCCGGTCACACATTTGAATGTCAAATGATTTCGGGTGAAGTGGATGTGTTGCAAGTGGAAGTCAGCGGTGCCCACAGTTTTCCTATTTTTATGACCCAAACACAATCTCAAATCTTGTGTATTGTCTACCTGTGGACCGAAGCAGAAATCAACCCTGAAAACCGTTTGGAAATGATGGAGTGGATGTTGGACACCAGCATTTCGATTCCTTTGTCATCCTACGCTCGGGTCGATGACCATTATGTGTTGTTTGGTTCATTGTCGATTCATTCGAAACTGGAATCCGTGATCGAAGAGCTGGTGACTTTGAACGAAAACGCCAAAGACGTGGTTGAGGCCATGTCTGATTTTTTGTTGGAGGCGGCTTGAAATGATGAGTGACCCCAAAAACAATAAAATGAACAAAAACAACATGATCCAACTGATCATGTCGGCATTGGAAAGTGACCACAAATCAGGTTTTTTGGATGCCGAATTGAAGCCGTTGAAAGAAGATTTGAGCGGTGCCGTGTATCAAGAATCAGAAGCTTTGTCGCGTTTGACTGCGGTGAAGGATGCGCTGGCAACGGGTGATGAGGCGCAAGCCAAACTTTTGGCCGAACAGTGGTTGGCGTCGTTGCAACAAATCAGTGATTTGTCACCTAACATGAACCCAGTTGAAGCATTGAACAGCTGTTTGCATCAGCACCAAAGACAGCTTCAAATCGTCGAAACCAACGCCCATGTCAGACAAGTCACGGCCATGGTCAAAGGCGTTCGCAAAGCCAAAGTGCGCCACCCATCAGTAAAACATGATTCAGGGTCAAACGAGAAGCCAGCAGATGCCGAGGCCGTTTTGAATCAAATCAGGCACAAGGATTGATCAGTCATGTGTGCTGACAAACGCAAAGGCCCCGACAGAATTGCCGCCAAGTGGGGTGCTGAAAAAAAGGCCATCAAAGCCACACAAGTGGCCTTCGATTTGGGTGAACAGGTGCAGTACGTGATTCGCAAGGAAGCATTGGATCAGAACCTGAACCCTTCTGATCGGATCAGGCAGATCTTGGGTTTGGCGGTGAACAAAAAGCCCAAAAGGGTGAGGTTGTCGGTGTCGCTGTCAGACGAAGACTTGGCTTATTTGGCTGAACATTATGATTTGGATGCCGCCGACGCGGTGGCCATCAAACGCCGGGCTGCAGAAATGTTGGTGGCTCATGTCAGAAAACAAGATTTAGTGGAGTGACCATGGAACAATTTTTAACCATCAGCACCAGCTTTCCAGTGATTGTGTACACCTTTTTGATGGCCATTGTGATTTTGTATTGGTTGCTGGCCATGCTGGGTGCTTTGGACATCGACATGTTGGATGTCGATGCTGACGTAGACGTGGATGTCGACGTCGATGCAGACATCAATGCCGGCTCAGGTTTCGATGTCGATGGTGACGCCGAAGGATTGAGTGGCTTGGCTGGATTCATGGTGAAGTGGGGCCTGAATGGCGTGCCCTTCACCGTGGTGATGTCGGTTTGGATCGCATCGGCCTGGCTGCTGTGTTATTTGTTCACTTCGGTGACATTGTCCTTGGTTTCCTGGGGATGGCTATTAACGTTATTGAACACCGCCTGGTTGGTATTGGCTTTGGTTTTGTCTTTGCCTTCAAACCGATGAAAAGCATGTTCAAGTCTTACACAGCTGCTGAGAAATCGTCATTTGTCGGTAAGGTGTGTGTGGTGAAATCAGGCCATGTCACCAGCGATTTTGGGCAAGCCGAGTACGAAGACGGTGGTGCGGGGATGTTATTCGATGTCAGGGCAGACGTGGCCTATGGGATCAAAAAAGGGGACAGCGTGATGTTGGTGTCATACGACGAAGCGGAAGGTTGTTATCAAATTAAAAAAATCAACTGAATCGAATGTCAGTTGAAACACGAGATAAATAATAAGTAGTTATGAAAATAAGGAGCGTAAAAAATGAGCAGTGATCTTTTGATAGCCATCGCCACTTGGGCAGGCGTCGTTTTACTGGCCGTCATTGGCTTGGCATTGATAGTGATGAAGTTCTATCAAAAAGTCGAGCAAGGGCAGGCCATGATCGTCAACACCATGAAAGAAGTCCCTGAGGTGACGTTCACAGGCCGAACCGTTTGGCCAGTGATTCACAAAAAGGAATTCATGAACATTTCATTGAAGACCATCGAAATCGATCGTCGGGCACAAGATGGTTTGATCTGTAAGGACAACATCCGTGCCGACATCAAGGTGACGTTCTTCGTGCGGGTCAACAAGACCAAGGAAGACGTTTTGAAAGTGGCACAGGCGATTGGTTGTGACCGTGCATCGAAACAAGAGACCATTGAAGAATTGTTCAATGCCAAGTTTTCTGAAGCACTGAAAACGGTGGGTAAAAAACTGGAATTCGAAGAGTTGTACGAGGAGCGTGACCGATTCCGTGACGAAATCATTCAAGTGATTGGTAAGGATTTGAACGGTTATGTTCTGGAAGATGCGGCAATTGACTACTTAGAGCAAACGCCGATCAGTTCATTGGATGAGAACAACATTTTGGATGCACAAGGTATCCGCAAGATCACCGAGTTGACCACAGCACAGCACATTTTGACCAATGAATTCGTTCGTGAAGAAGAGACCAAGATCAAAAAGCGCGACGTGGAAGCCCGCGAGCGTATTTTGGAGTTGGAACGCATTGAAGCCGACGCTGAAGCCAGGCAACAACGCGAAATCGCTTCGGTCAAGGCCCGTGAGTTGGCTGAGAAAGAAAAAATCGAAAGCGAAGAACGCTTGAAATCAGAAACCGCCCGCATCGCCACCGAACAAGAAGTGATGGTGTTGGAAGAAAACAAAATGCGCGAAGTCGAAGTCGCAGCGAACAACCGCCAACGTGCTGTGGCCATTGAAGAAGAGAAAGTGGTCAAGGTCAGACAGCTGGAAATCGTGGGCCGTGAACGCGAAGTCGCTTTGCAAGAAATCAACAAAGAAAAAGACATCGAAGTTGAGAAAAAGAACATCGCTGATGTGGTCAGAGAACGCATTGCGGTAGAAAAAACCGTGGCCGAACAAGAAGAGCAAATCAACGAGTTGCGCGTGGTTGAGGAAGCCATCCGCAACAAAAAAGCGCAAGTCATCATGGCCGAGTCTCAAGCCGAGCAAGAGCTGGTTCGTGAGATCAAAGCCGCGGAAGCTCAAGAAGCGGCAGCCAAGCACAAAGCCAGCGAACGCATCACCTTGGCAGAAGCGGCGAGAGAGTCAGCTGCCAAAGAAGCCGATGCCAAGATCCGTTTGGCGGAAGGTGTCAGAGAAGAAGTGGCAGCAGCTGGTTTGGCAGAAGCCCAAGTGATTGAAGCCAAAGCAGTGGCCAACCAGAAACAAGGTGAAGCCGAAGCGGCCGTGCTGTCAAGCAAAATGAAAGCCGAAGCAGCCGGTGCCGAAGAAATTGGCATGGCCAATGTCCGAGTCAAAGAAGCCGATGCACAAGGTGAAGAGCAACAAGCCATGGTCGCCGTGAAGATTCAGGTGGCCGAAGCCGAAGCCATCCAAGAGCGTGGTCGAGCCGAAGCGCAAGTGATCGAACAACGTTATGCGGCCGAAGCCAAAGGTTTGAAAGAGAAATTTGCGGCCTTGTCGACCATGGATGACAAAGTGCGCGAGCACGAAGAATTCCGCATGGGTCTGGACATGTCGCATGTTGAGAACATGAAAGCCATTGAGGGCAACATCGGCATCGCCGAAACACAAGCCAAAGTGTTGGCAGAAGCTTTGAAAGAAGCCAACATCGACATCGTCGGTGGCAACGGTGACTTCTTGGAGAAATTCATGAGTTCACTGGCGGTGGGCAAAGCCGTTGATGGTGCCATTGGCAAAAGTGATGTGTTGCAAGCAGCGATCAAGAAAGTGATGAGCCTGGGCGGCGGTCAAAAGTTTGACAAAGACATGGTCACCCAGATGATCAAAAAACTGACGCGCAATGACGACAATGATGATGCCGAAAGCTGAACATTGAGTTAAGCATGTTTGAAGTGGCGGGGCTGGTAATGGCCCCGCTTGATCACAACACAGGGAAATCTAATGGCTGAGAACAACACAACCATCAACCAGGCGGTGGCATCTGGTGGCTCCTACGAAGTCATCCGCAAACGCCTTGAAGAACAAAACAAACAGTTAGAGCAAAGCATTGTCAACCTCAACCAAATGCGGCAAGAAGCCTTTGGCCAAACCGCATTGGAAGTGATTGACCGGGTCCGGGTACGTACCGAGAACAATTGCACGCCGAGGGACATGGTCCGCATCAATGGCCATTTGCTGTTTGGTTACAATGTGTTCATGGGTTTGAAACAAGAAACCCATGTCAGTGATGTGTTTGCGCTGTATGCGCTGCAAAAAGATGAAGGCCAATTCACAGTCAAACCTGAGCCGATCAAAGGCAGTTTTCTTGACGACCCCCTGTTCGTCAAACAATTTGGTGAACTGTACAATTACTACAAAAAAGCGGAGTTGATTCAACTCCGTGTGGTGCACCAAAAATTGCTGGCAGCCTTTCAAATTGGTGAAAAAATCGGCGACATCCGGGTGTTCCGATGGGGCATTGAAAAGAACACGGTCAAATACATCGATGACCGCGGTGAGCGTGACATTGAATTGCCGCCTCCCTATGACTTTGAATGGCACAAAGCCTCTCGTGATCAATTTGTTCATGGCCGCCACCCGCATGTCAATATATTGGATGAGGTGTTTGTCGAAACCGTGGGCGGAGATTTGACCATCAAGGTCGAAGACAACACCGAAGACGGGGAAGGGATTTACCGTGAGCCTGTTGAAGAACCCAACCAATCACTTGAAGATGCAGACATATTTTATGCCCAAGTGCACGGCCTGATTTTATTGAAAATCCTGCCTTACAAGGAAGAGGAATGGCGTCATTACATATTCAACACGCGCAACCACGACGTCCAGCGGGTGGATGCATTGGCCCATGCCTGTGTGCAATTGCCCAATGACCATGGCATCATCTTCCCAGGCGGTTATTACCTCCAATCGGGAGAGTCCAAAGTCTTTGCGGAAAACACCGATGGTTTGCGATTCAAGCGGCGCTGGAATTCGCCCAATGGTGAAGACGTGCTGTATGTGTTTTATGAGCACACCGAAGGCCGGTTTGCTTTGTATTCTTACAACATGATCACCAAATCATTGCAGCCACCGATTTTTGGCCATGGTTACTCGCTGTTCGATGATGGCAAGATGATCATTTTTCGATCAGAGTCCAATGAACCGTCACGCATCCACCCGATGCAAATTTGGCAAACCCCATTCACCAGTGACGAATATGCCAGCAGCCAGCCAGAAGACCAGTCTGAACTCAGCACCATTGGCAATGCTGAATTGGTGCAAGGCATTTCTGAGCTGTACACCTTGTCAAAGCTGATCAGTGAACAAGAAGCAAGCGTGCTGGTTTACGAGGACCTGATCAAAAACATCCAAAGGGTGTTGGATGGCTATTACTGGATGGAAAGTGATGCCTTGGGTGGTTTCTCAGGGCAGCTGAAAACCATTGGTGAAACTGCAGAACTGGTTCTGGATGAGTTCGAAAAAGTTCGCTCTATCAACCAAGCCTCAGCCAAAGCATTGAAAGATGCGCAGCAAGACTTCAAAACCTTGATGCGCACCATCCATGTCTCCAATTGGGACACACCCGAGCCCTTCGTTGATGGCCTTCTGAAACTGAAACAACAGCAAGGCCATTTGTTGTCACTGAAAGGGTACCGTTACATCGACTTGGACCAAGTCGATGCCTTGGGCCAGGAAGTGGCCGATGAAATCGATGTGTTGGGGCAGAAAACCATACGGTTCTTGTCGCAAGGTCAAGCGATGCAGCACTACGACAAAGTCGTGACCTCAGTGCATGACAAAATCGGTGCCTTGAAAACGGTCAAAGACCTGAAGCCATTGCTGGAATCATTGGACAACATGAGTCTGGGGTTGGATGCACTTTCAGAAGTCATCAATGGCCTTGAAATCGAGGACACTTTGCAAAAAACCGCCATTTTGGAGTCGGTTTCGAAAGTGTACAGCCGCATCAACCAAACCAAAGCACACGCCAAACTCACCATCAAGGAATTGTCAGCCACAGAATCAGTGGCAGAATTTGCAGCCCAACTGGCCGTGTTGTCGCAAAGCATCACCAGTGGTGTGGCCTTGGCGGATACACCTGATGCCTGTGATGAACAACTGGCACGCTTGTTGATCCAATTGGAAGAGGTTGAAAGCCAGTTCACTGAAAACGAATCGTTCCTCGATGAAATTCTGAACAAGCGGGAAGAGCTGCACGAAACATTTGAAAGTCGCAAACAGCAGCTGATTGATCAGCGCCAACGCAAGGCTCAACAGATCCAATCAGCCGCCAGCCGGGTGTTACAAAGCATCGAGCGGCGCTCTTTAAAATTCACAGATTCCGACCAACTCAACACCTATTACTCATCAGATCCCATGGTCCACAAAGTGGCTGATTTGGTGACTCAATTGCGCGAGTTGGATGACAGCGTCAAAGCCGATGATGTGGAAGCCAAACTGAAGGCTGTTAAAGAACAGGCCATTCGCAGTTTGCGCGACAAAAAGGACATTTTTGAAGACGGTGGTCAAGCCATCAAATTGGGCAAACACAGGTTCAGCGTCAACACCCAGGCTTTGGATTTGACCTTGCTGCCCAAAGACGATGCCTTGGTTTATCACCTCTCTGGCACCGATTATTATGAAACCGTGGACAATGAAGCACTGTTGTCATACCGTGATTTTTGGCAACAAACCATGGCTTCAGAAAACGACCAAGTCTACCGCGCTGAATACCTGGCCTATGATTTGTTCCAAATGGCATTACAGGGTGAACTGCCCCATGGTGTTGACGCCTTGGCACTGATGTCACATGCCGAGCTTGAAGATGTGGTCAAGGCCGAAGCTGGTCCCAGGTACCAAGAAGGGTATGAGAAAGGCGTGCATGACCACGACGCCACATTGTTGTTACAACAATTGCTTTCCGCTCAGCAAAAAGCCCCATTGTTGATGCACAGTCCCTCGGCCCGGGCCTTGGCTTGTGCCTTTTGGGTGCAACTGAAAGACAAACAACAAAAACAGCACCACATCCAACAGGCCCAAACGGCCGCCAAAATCGCCCAAACCTTGGGCAGTCGGTCCATGATTGATGATTTGGTGGTGATTTTCAGAACCGAACTGGATGCCTTCATCGAAGATGAGCAGCTGCCCTTTGATGCGAAACAGTCAGATCGGGCGGCCCGATTTTTATTTGACCATTTGAGCCAGGAAAATCCGGAGCCCTGTACGGCGACCAAGTTCTCAGTAACGCAGCACGCGGTGGCACTCAGAAAACAGTTGAAATCACACCTCGAATCGGTGGGCGAATACAAGGCATTGGATCAATCCCTGCAAGCGGCATCGAATGATTTGGGTAAGCAGTGGCAACAACTGAGTTATTGGGTGAACACGGCCGAATCAAGGACCGAACATTGTCATTTGAATTCGACGAGTTCATCGAACGCCTGACGCATTTTGAACAAGCCGTGCGTCCGGAATACCGACGATTCAAAGAATTGAAACAACAATTGATGAAGTCACAAAGGAGCCGAATGGCGCTTGACACTTTCAAAGCCCGACCGCTGTCTTCATTTGTCAGAAACCGCCTGATCAACGACGCCTACCTGCCCATCATCGGCGACAACCTGGCGAAACAAATGGGCGCCTTGGGTCAGGAAAAGCGCAGTGACTTGATGGGCTTGCTGTTGCTGATTTCGCCACCAGGCTACGGTAAGACCACCTTGATGGAATACACGGCGAATCGTTTGGGTTTGAATTTCATGAAAATCAATTGTCCCTCTTTGGGTCATGACGTGAAGTCACTGGATCCAGGCAACGCGCCCAACACGACTGCAGCGCAAGAACTGGAAAAACTGAACCTGGCACTCGAAATGGGCAACAACGTGATGCTTTATCTGGATGACATCCAACACACCCACCCAGAATTTTTGCAGAAGTTCATCTCCTTGTGTGATGGCACCAGAAAAATCGATGGCGTGTTCAAAGGGCAGGGCAAAACCTATGACCTGCGCGGCAAAAAATTCTGCGTCATCATGGCCGGTAACCCATACACAGAATCTGGTGAAGTGTTCAAGATTCCCGACATGTTGGCCAACCGTGCTGATGTTTATAACCTTGGTGACGTACTCAGTGGGCAAGACGATGTCTTTGGCATGAGTTACATTGAAAACTCCATGACGTCGAATCAAGTCTTGGCGCCATTGGCCTTGCGTGATTTGAATGACTTGTACTTGTTGATGGACATGGCCAAAGGCAAAGAAATCGCCACGGCTGACCTCAGTCACAGTTATGCCAGCAGTGAAATCAATGAAATCACCACCGTGTTAAAGCTGCTGTTCACTGTCCAAGACGTGATTTTGAAGGTGAATCAGGAATACATTCGCTCGGCGGCCATGGACGACAAATACCGCCAAGAACCACCATTCAAACTGCAAGGCAGTTACCGCAACATGAACAAGCTGGCCGAAAAAATCGTCGCAGTGATGGACGCCAACGAGCTGGAACAATTGATCGATGACCATTATGTCGGCGAAGCCCAGCTGCTGACCACAGGTGCCGAAGAAAACTTACTCAAACTGAAAGAATTGCGCGGCATACTGACAGAACAAGAGGCCGTCCGTTGGGAACAAATCAAAACCGAGTTCCGTGTCCGCAATGCCGTGGCTGGAGATGACGCCGATGGTTCGACCAAGATTGCCAATCAAATCTCAGGACTACACCAGCTGATGAAAGATTGGACACAGTCTTATGCCACAGCGCAACAAACCAGCCAGTCTCAACAAAGTGACCGATTGGAAGCCATGCTCAACCACATGACCCAGGCCATCGCCCAACTTAACTTAGAGGTCAGCGTTACCAATGAACCCTTACCCGGTATGGACGAG
>JAUHZH010000028.1 GCA_030426065.1 Gammaproteobacteria bacterium | reverse complement strand
AAGCTATAGTTCGTTTATTGATGCCATTAGTATTCCACTCTAATTTGACATTAAATATTGTTTATCATGAATCGATAAAACCGACATTGGATTTCATAGAATTAGATGCTCAGTCTTTTTACAAAGAATATGCCGGATTTGATGCCAAAGCCATTTATCCATCATTTCGCGGTTATTTATCGAATTACCTTGCATCCTTTATGACGGATGACATGGATACTTGGCTTCAATATCCAGCCAGAATGCACTCTATGGATATGGGTATTCAACTTGTTAGAGCATGGCGAAAAGAGGGCTCTTGGGACCGTGTTATTCAAAAAGCCAGTGATGGTGACATATTATATCTCAGTCACTATGACGGCAGTTTACCATTTTTGAAAGACAAACAGATTTGTTATGCAGGATTATTTGAATATGCTGAAAAGAGCCGTTGTATACTGATTCTTGACTAGTGCTGTAGGATGCACTCTGTCCATCGATATTGAGATTTATTAAATAGTAGAGAAATTGATGGGCGGAGCCCATCCTACTTACTTTTAAAAACCAGTTTACAACCCAGTCAGTTGGTCAAAATGATGGGCATCACCCATCCTACACCAAATTCATTTTTTTGAGTTGTTCGTAATCAATCACGATGTCTTCTTCTTGAACGGTGAAGTTGCCGGTTTTCATTTCTTGGATGTAGCGTTTGAGGGCGGTGATGCCGACGGGGAATGCCAGTTCGTCCCAGGGGATGTCTTCGGGGGCAAAGAGTTTGGCATCTGAGGTTTCGGCGCCGGCGCCGAAATGCGGGTGGGCCAGTTCGCCACGGAAGTAGACGTGAACTTGGTTGCGTTGGATGATGTTGTAGACGCCGAACAGGGTGACGTTTTTCAAATCAGCCAAGACTTCTTCTTTGACTTCGCGGATGGCGCCGTTGCGGGTTGATTCGCCGTTTTCCATGAAACCTGCCGGCACGTTCCAGCAACCGCTTCTGGGTTCAATGGTGCGTTTCCCCAGCAGTATCTTGCCTTCATGTTCGACGATGCAGGCGTTGACGATTTTTGGGTTTTGGTACTGGATGTGGCCGCAATGGGTGCACACGTCACGCGGCTTGTCATCGCCTTCGGGGATCATTTGTTCGGTGAGGTGGCCACAAAGGTTGCAATGTTGGATGATCATTTTTGGCTCCAGTATTTCATTGAGTCGACAATGCGCAGGTAGGATTGGTATCGATTCTCTTTGATGTGGCCGGATTGTACGGCAGCTTGAATGGCGCATTTGGGTTCGTGGGTGTGGGTGCAATTGCTGAATTTACATTGGCCCATGTAATCATCGAAATCGATGAATCCCGATGCAATTTCAGCCGCTTCCATCAGCCACAAACCGTATTCCCAGACACCGGGTGAGTCGATGATGTTGGCGTTCAAGTCGACATCATGGTACATCTGTGTGACGCTGGTGGTGTGCGCCCCTTTGCCGGTTTTGCTGGAAAGTTTGCCGGTTTTGAGGTCCAAAGCGGGCATCATCAATTGGGTCAAAGATGACTTGCCGACCCCAGACTGACCGGCAAGGATGGTGGTTTTGTTGGCCAATTGGGACTTCAAATCAGCGACCGTGCTGGGGTCGTGTTTTTGGGTTTTGAAACACCGATATCCCAACTGTTCGTATTGGTTGATGGTGTTGACGAAATACAAAGGATCGAGGTCTGATTTGTTGAACACAAGCAAAGGCGTGATGCCTTCGATTTCAGCGACCACCAAATAGCGATTCAATATGTCTCGGGTGGGTTCGGGTTCAGTGGCCACCACGACCATGATTTGGTCAACATTGGCGGCGATGTGTTGTTTCCTGCCGCGGCTGTCGGCACGACAAAAGCTGTTGAACCGTTTGCTTATTTTTTTGATTCTGAATTCGTTTTTGAGTGTCTCGACCACCACCTCATCGCCACAAATGGGTTTGAACTTTCGCGGGAAAAAAGCCGTGATGACCTGGTGGTTACTGGTGTGAACCAATTGGGCGGTGTTTTTTTGGGTGGAAGTGACGCGGTAAGTTTCAGTCATGGGTAGATTTTAGTCTAAAATAGTCCTTTTTATCAGGATTTATCTGCATGGATAACGCTTCTCACTTGATTTGGATCGACCTGGAAATGACTGGGCTGAACCCCTTGAAAGATAAAATCATTGAAATTGCCACCATCGTCACAACCCAGGAACTGGAAGTGGTGGCCGAAGGCCCGGCATTGGCCATCCAACAACCGATCAGTGTCCTCGAGGGCATGGATGACTGGAACACCGAGCACCATTCAAACTCTGGGCTTTGGGACAGGGTGTTGGCATCTGATATCACTTTGAAAGACGCCGAATTGATGACCATCGAATTCCTTAGAGAGCACGTGGACATCCACAAGTCTCCGATGTGTGGCAACAGCATCTGTCAAGACCGCCGTTTTTTGGCCAAATGGATGCCTCAGCTGGAAAACTATTTTCATTACCGCCAAATCGACGTCAGCAGCATCAAAGAATTGATCAGAAGGTGGAATCCCGAGTTACTCAAAGGCTTCAGTAAAACAGGCCAGCACTTGGCCATGGAAGACATCAAAGAATCCATCAAGGAATTGCGCTATTACCGCCAGTTTATGGGTGCGGTTTCAGGATTGGAATAAAGTGGAACTTGGTTCTCCACAATTGCCCTGTTTCACGATTAAGCAATAATAACTAAAAGTACAGTCATTGCGAAGGAGCTACGCGACTGTGGCAATCTCATAGCGGGAACACAAATTAAAATAGTCTGGAAGGTCTCGGCAGCATAATGAGAGGTTCTGCCCTTTGGGTATTGCCGCACTCGTTCCTAGTTCGCAATGACTTCCGGTTTAATTAATTTAAATAAAAAAACGTGGAACAGGATGTATCTGTAGTCCCAAGAAAGGGGAAATCAGATCTGCTTAGAAGGGCGAGCAACCAGCACCCCGCACGAGTCGGGGTGCCCGTTGGTTATTCACTGAGGTTGGCCTCGATAGCGGCTTTCAACGATTTCTCAGTGACTGGCTTCACCAGATAGTCTTTGGCGCCTTGGCGCATGCCCCAGACGCGGTCGGTCTCGAGCTTTTTGGTGGTGACAATGATCACCGGAATGTGGGCAGTTCGTTCGTCTTTGCTGATTTTTCTGGTCGCTTGGAATCCGTTCAAATCAGGCATCACCACATCCATCAAAATCAAGTCAGGTAACTGCTCCCTGGCGATTTGAATGCCCTCTTTACCATCTTCTGTCAGGATGGTTTCGTGACCCAACTTCTCAACGATTTTTTGCATGCCATAAAGCTGCGAAGGAGAGTCATCAATGATTAGAATTTTTGCCATAGTTTCTCATTAGATACATTTGTTATTAATCTTAATGAAATTGTTTATAAAATGCAAAACAATGTTTCAAAACTCCCTGTTTACTGAGCAAACACCAACTGGCGACCCAAAAGGTGGTCAAAAATTGTCAGTTTTGCTGTCTGACTCAGTCATCAGGTCAAGCCAATTTCTTTCAGTCGCTGGTTCAAAAAATCACCCGCCGTGATGTCCGGATACTTCGCTCCAGCGCCTTTGCAGGAAGGGATGCAGCTCAACATCGCGTGAGAGTGGGGGTGGCAGAAAAAGGGCATCGAATAACGTGCACTGGTGTCATTCAAAGGATTAACCACGCGGTGGGTGGTGGCGGGTATGACGTCGTTACACATCCGCGACAGCATGTCCCCTGAATCGACCACGATTTGACGCGGTGTGCTTTCTACAGCCAGCCATTGACCGTCGCGATCGAGCAGTTCCAATCCGCTGTCGGTGGCGCCCACCAATAAGGTGATCAAATTGATGTCTTCATGGGCGGCGGCACGGACCGATCCAGGCAATGCAAATTCTTTCATGGGCGGGTAATGAATGGCCCTCAAAATGGAATTGCCATGGTCTGTCAGTTTTTCAAAATAGTCTTGTGGTACATCCAGTGCGGTGGCCAGTGAGCGGAACATGGTCAAAGCGGTTCGGTCCAATTGTTCGTACAAGGCATACGTGATTTCATGGAAATTGGGGATTTCAGTCGGAACCACGTTGTCACCGTACTCAGCATACAAGGGGTGGTCTTTGGCCACTTGTCGACCCACGTGCCAGAACTCTTTGAGGTCTGGATTTTCGTTGTTTTTGGCGTGCTCTTGCAGCTTGGGCACATAACCACGGCGTCCGCCGTCTTGCATGTTGTAGCGTTGTTTGGTTTTTGTGGGTAGGGCAAAGAAGTCTTTGAACAATTGGTAATTTTGATCCACCAAATCAAAATCAAAATCATGGGGATTCAATACGATGAATCCATATTCCACCAAACCATTGTAAAAACTATCGACAAACCGTTGTTTTTCTAACGCGGTGCCTTCCAGATAATCGATCAAGTCCAGTTCTGGGACTTTGCGGATGTTGTCATTCATGTTCATTCCTCTTGCTTAGCCTTTTTGAGTACCAAGGCGATGTTTTGTTGGGGTTGGGCTGTCACCGTTTCACTTTGCCAGCTTTTGTCATCGGCTTGGCCGGTCATGCTGATGTGAGCGGAGATGTGTACGGCTTCAAACTGGTTCAAAGCCCGGTTGCCCTGTAAATTGTCGGTGTCACTGAGAGTCACGTTCATCGGCCACTCAAAAGGCCCTGAGATCCGTTTGACGGCTATGGGCATGGGCATGCCGTCGGTTGATTTGGCCACCACGAACAAGACCGATGATTCGGGTGCATCGCCGTCCAATTCGATGTCGACAGCATAACTGACCAAAGCCTGCTCGGCCAGCGGGGGTTTGCCTTGGGCTTGCCGTGCTTGGTTGATGTGCTGGCGCAGCGTGTCCTTGACGCCTGCACTGTCCACGACAGCAAGCAAATCTGACCACAGGGTTTCGGCTTCGGCGTGCTGGCCTTGTTCAAACAAAACAATGCCGTAAAGCCACATGGCTTTTTGGTGTTGGGGGTTGATGGCTAGGGCCTGCTTGAGCAAAGGCACCGGTTCGCCCAAGAAACTGCCGGTGTTGTTCCTGAAGGCAATGGCTTCGGCCCATTCTGTCAAGATGGCGGCATCGTTTGGTTTCAGCTCATTGGCTTTGGCGTAAGCCGCAGCTGCACGATCGTGTTGCTGGATCGCGGCCATGCTTTGGGCATATAACAATTGACCCTGCAAGTCATTGGGGTTTTCAGCGAGCTTCTGTTCCAGCTGTGCGATGGCAGAGGCCAAATCCGGTGCTTGCTGTTCTGTGGCTTCAGGTTGGGTCTGGTTATCAAAAGCCCAGACCTGAATCAACCAGGCTGCGGGGATGATCAGCACCAGCATCAACAAGACCCCGGCTTGGCCGGTTGACGGCTGCTGCTGGCATTGTTTCAAAGCATCATGGTGTCGTTGCAGTGTTTCTGGGCTGTTGCTGGTGTTTTTTAACTGTTCAATCAACCACTTGCGTTGGCGTCGGGTGGCTTGTTGGGTCCAAAGCAGGTAGGTCAACAGCACCGTGAAAACAGACAGCAAAAAGTACCAAAGGGTCATGACTGAGTTCTCCTGATTTTGATCACCAAAATGGCGCCGCCAATGAGCAACAAAGCCAATGGTGAAAACCACAAGATCATGGTGCTGACATTCATCGGTGGTTGGTAGGAAACAAAATCACCATAGCGTTCAACCATGAATCGGGTGATTTCTTCTGCTGACCGACCTTCCATGACAAATGCAGCGACTTTGTCTTTGAGGTCTTTGGCCAGACCGGCTTCAGAATCAGCCAAGTTTTGGTTTTGACAGACCAGGCAGCGCAACTCTTCGGCCAACTGCTGGTAGAGGGCTTCTTGTTCAGCCGTTTCAAAATCGTACACCTCAATGGCATACACTTCGATGGCACACAACGCCATTGCGGTCATCAAAACCCAAGTGAACAACATCTGTTTCATGGTGCCAACTCCTTGATCAATGGCATCAGTTCATTTTCAATGATTTCTGGTGTCAACACACCCACCAATTTGTATCGTATCACGCCATCGGCATCGATCAGGAAGTTTTCGGGCGCACCATAAACACCCCAATCTATTGCCACATCGCCTTTGAGATCAACCAGAATTTCGTCATAAGGGTTGCCGAACTGTTTGAGCCAGCGATCGGCATCCAGGTATTCATCTTTCCAATTCAGCCCCACCACTGGGATGATTTTTTGTTCGGCAAACTGAGCAAGAACAGGGTGTTCAATCCGACAGCTGGGGCACCAAGAGCCAAACACATTGAGCAACCACACTTGGCCTTTGAAATCTTGCTTGCTCAGGGTCCGACCGGAATACAAGGTCGGCAACTGAAAATCAGGCGCTGGTTTGCCCACCAAGGGAGAGGGCAGGCGCTCTGAATGGGTGCCCATGTTGACGTACAACAATATCACCAAGGCCAAAAAGACCGTCAACGGCAACACAGCGAAAAGGACTTTTTTCATGACAGCCCCAAAGATTCTTGCATCATTTGATCACGTTGGCGTTGTTCCAAGCGTTTGATGCGGGCACTGAACAGGCCAATCACTGCACCGGTCAGCATCAAAATGCCGCCAAACCACATCCAGCGAATGAAGGGCTTGATGTAGATCCGAACCGCCCAAGCACCTGCGTCATTGACTTGTTCACCTAAAGACACATAGATGTCCTTCGTCAAGCCAGGGTGGATGCTGGCTTCGGTCATGGGGTTCTGTTGTTTGGGATAGTGGCGTTTTTGTGGCTTCAAGGTGGCGATCACAGTGCCACCTTCTGACACCACCACTTGGCCTTGTTGGGCTCGGTAATTTTCTTTACTGACCCATTCAACGCCTTTGAATTCAAAAGTTTTGCCACCCAACTCAATGACTTGGCCAGGTCGCATCAACACGTCTTTCTCGGTGTCGGTGTGTTCCACCATGGCCATGCCAAACAAAAAGAAAGCCACGCCCCAATGCGCCACTGACATGCCGACAAAACTGGCATGTTTTTTCTGTTGGAAAAACTGACCGGTGGTGGCCGAAAAAACCCAGAAAGCGCCGAGAACACAAACGGTGCCGCGCACATTGATGCCTCCCACCAACCACCAGGTCAAAGCCGTGAGCAGAATGGCAACCGTCAGGTATGGCCACAGGGCCAAACAACTTGAGCCCAAGGCGCCTTTGTGCCAGCGGATTTGACCCCCGACGGGCAACAACATGGCCATGGGAATCATGATCAAGAAAAACATCAAACCGAAATAGGGTGCTCCGACAGAGATTTTTTCACCCATGGCTTCAAATATCATCGGGAACAAGGTCCCCAGCAAAACCGTGAAGGTCGCGACAATGAAAATCAGGGAGTTGGCCAACAGCAGGGTCTCTTTGGAATCAAACGCCACCGATTCGGTGGACTTGAGCTTGTCGGCCCTCAAGGCAAACAAAGTCAAAGCACCACCGGCAAAAATCGCCAAAAGGCCGAGAATAAACAAACCACGGGTCGGGTCTGCAGCAAATGAATGAACCGAAGTGATGCTGCCTGAACGGACCAGGAATGTGCCCAGAACGCTCAATGAAAACGCGGTGATGGCGAGCAGAACCGTCCAGCCCCGGAACGCGTTTTTGCGCTCACTGACGGCTTGAACATGAATCAAAGCCGTGCCGGCCAACCAGGGCAGGAATGAGGCATTTTCAACCGGATCCCAAAACCACCAGCCACCCCAGCCCAGCTCGTAATAAGCCCACCAGCTGCCCAAAATGATTCCCATGGTCAAAAAGGCCCAGGCCATGTTGGTCCATTTGCGTGACCATCGGATCCAGTGTTCATCGATGTTGCCGCCAATCAAAGCCGCAACCGACAAGGCGAATGCCACCGACAAGCCGACATAACCAAAGTACAGCAAAGGTGGATGAACAATCATGCCAAAATCTTGCAACAATGGATTCAAGTCACGGCCATCCAAGGGGGCAGGGAAGGTGCGTTCAAATGGGTTGGATGTGAACAGAATGAAGGCAATGAAGCCTGCCGTGATCAAGCCCAATATCGACAAAACACGGGCCAATTGATCGGGTTTCAAGGCGCCACTGAATTTGGCCACCAAAGCCACCCAGAGGGCCTGGATGGTGATCCACATCAGAATCGAGCCTTCATGGGCACCCCAAGTGGCCGTGATGCGGTAGCGCAATGGCAGGGCCAAGGAAGAATGTTGCCACACATAGGTGACCGTGAAGTCTTGTTGGACGAACAAGGTGATGAGGATCAAAAATGAGCTCAACACCAAAGCAAACAACACATAAGCCAGTGGCCTGCCCAAATGCATAAGGTTGGCTTTGTTCTTGGCGTAACCCACCATCGGGACAACGGTGAGTAACAAAGACAGCACCAATGCCAGGATCAAATTAAACTGTCCGATTGCTGGCAGCATCAGTTCGACCCCTCTTTGTATTTTTTGGCCGCTTCCACCGCAGCGGCTGCTTCTGGCGGCATGTAGTTTTCATCGTGTTTGGCCAACACCTCTTCGGCATGGAATACACCGTCGTTGTTCATTTGACCGATGGCCACCACGCCTTGGCCTTCTCTGAACAAGTCAGGCAAGATGCCTTGGTAGGTCACGGTGACGTCGTGGGCATGATCGGTCACAACAAAAGACACTTGCAATGAATCATTGGCTCGTTGCAGTGATTGATCCTTGACCATGCCACCAATCCTGAAATTCCTTTGTTTGGGGAAGTCCCCGGCATTGATTTCAGTGGGGCTTTTGAAAAACATGATGTTTTCTTTGAATGCAGTTAAAAAGATGGCAGTGGCCAATGCCACGCCCAAAAAGACCATCACAATCAGCATCAACCGTTTTTTTCGGGTGGGGGTCATTTATTCTTCCTTCTGAATCGTGAGAAAACCAATCGCTCAGCCTGTTTCTTTTTGCTGCGCAATGACAAACCATCCGCCAGCATGACAACAAAGAAGCAGAGCATCGAGCCCCAAACAAAATATTCATATCCACCCATGTCAAACCATTCAACCATTGCTTTGCTCCTTGTTTTGTTTTTTTGGGGTGTCCAAACCCAGTGCCGCTTGGGCCCACTGCTTCTGGCTTTCTGTGTGTAAAAGGTAACTGCGGGCACGGTGTAACATGGAATAACCATAATAAAATTTGGTGGCAAAAGCCATCACCAACAAAGGTCTGAGCATGTCCCAATCCTTGATGCCTGTTGAGCCGGTCAGTTTGACGCTTGATTTCTGATGGATGCTGGACCACCATTCAACCGAATAGTGGATGATGGGTAAATTAACCAAACCAATGATGGCCACCAAGGCCGTCAATCGAGCGGCTTTGCGCGGGTCATCATCAAATGCAGCATACATGGCCATCACACCGATGTACAAGAACAACAAAATCAACTCAGAGGTCATTCGGGCATCCCAGTCCCAATAAGTGCCCCACATCGGTTTACCCCACAACATCCCAGTGACCAAAGTGATCACTGTGAACGCAGCACCAATGGGCGCTGACGCCATCATCACCGCTTCAGCCACTTTCATGCGCCAAACAAAGGCCATGATGGCTGCGATGCCCATCATGGCATAGATGAACATGCTCATCCAGGCCGAAGGCACGTGAACGAAAATGATGCGATAAGCGTCTTTTTGCTGGTAATCTATCGGTGCGAAAAACAAACCATCGACCAAACCATAAGCCGTCAAGCCCAATGCCAAAAGCAACAAAGGCGTGAGGAAATACCCGGCTATGCGGTAAAAACTGGGCGGTGAACCCAGCGTGTGGTACAACTTGACTAATTTATTCATGTCACTCCAAATTTACTTTGATGGCTGCAGCAGCAGCCAGTGGCGCCAAGGTCAATGTCAAAACCAAAGAGCCTGACAACAACAGCAAATGTCCTTTGGCGCTGTTGTCCAACGAGGTTTCTAAAACAGCACCGGCACCAAAAATCAGTATGGGAGCCAGTAAAGGCATAACCAAAACACTCAATAATAAACCACCCGACCGTAAATTCAAGGTCAATGCAGAACCCACAGCTCCCATCAAACTGAAAATGGGTGTCGCCAACAACAAAGACAGCATCAACACACCATAAGCCGATTCAGGCAGGTGCAACAACACCGCCACCACGGGTGCGAACAAGACCGCGGGTAAGCCAACCATGAGCCAATGGCCCAGGGCTTTGAATAAAACAACCAGTGGCAGCGAAAGGTCGGTGCGCACATACATGGCCAAAGAACCGTCTTCAAAGTCGTCTTTAAAGATGTGTTCTAAAGTGATCAATGTTCCCAGCAAAGCCAAAATCCACACCAAGGCAGGGGCCACTTTGGACAGGGTCTGTGCACCTGCCCCCAAGCCCAAGGGAAACAAAGTGACTATCAACAATTGAAAAACCAGCGGCTGATATAAACCGGCCTTGCGGCGCCAAGCCGCCAACAAATCACGCTGACATATGGCCCAATACCGACCAATCATGAGGCCGGCTCCAGTTCGATGTGGTGGTGGGCCATCTCATGAATTTTTTTCTGATCGTGGGCCGTTAAAATCACCGCGCCACCTTGCCCAATGTGTTCAGATAACACCTGATAAAGCCATTCACAACCGGCATGGTCCAAATTGACAAAGGGTTCATCCAACAACCAAAAAGGGGCATCCATCACCAGCAAACGGCTCAGCGACAGGCGCTTTTTTTGGCCGGCTGAGAGTTCCGAAGCCAGTTGGTATTCATAACCCGCCAAGCCGACAGCTTCCAATGTGTCCAACAATTGGTTTTCATCGATTCGGTGGCCAGAGACGGTCAAGGCAAAATGTAGGTTTTCGAGGCAGGTGAGTGCGGCTTTGTTGGCCAGCTTGTGGCCGATGTAATGGCTTTCGCGAGCCCAGTCCGAAGCCAAGTTTTGTTGCTTGTAACGGCATTGGCCCGAAGCAAAAGGCGCCAAACCGGCCAAACATTCCAACAAGGTGGTTTTCCCAGAACCGTTGGGCCCTGCAATCACAGCCAATTCGCCACGACCCACAGTCAATGACACCGGTTTGAACAACGCTTCACCACGCCGTTGACAGACCACATTGTTCAGTTCAATTTGCTGCAAAAAACCACTCTGAAATAACCGACGCCAATTCTATTGAGGCAGGCCTTGGATGTAAAGGAAATCTGCCTTAAGAAAGCCCACAATTTGCCAGAATTTCGTGCTGATGACCAACACTTGGCCAGTTAACGAAACAACATGGCATGGCACCACAGCCAATTGATTCAACCGTGAAGGGCGGCACCCTACCTGTGATGTCATAAGGGTGCCTGTTCTGTTTATTTCACAGCACAGGCCACCAGCAGTCAGTTTATATTGGTTTAACATCCCTGTGCTGAATCATGTTTTTTCAATTATCCAATGTTTCAAATCCGTTTCTGAACATCAAATCGTTGCCTTGTTGGCATGAAACAACGACGTCG
>JAUHZH010000027.1 GCA_030426065.1 Gammaproteobacteria bacterium | reverse complement strand
AGGCACCACCGACAAAATCACGGACCCTTCAGGAGCGGTTTTGGCAGTTTCCAATGCCGCGGCAAACGTTGCGCCCGCTGAAATACCACACAATATGCCTTCTTTACTGGCCAAGTCCAAGCTGGCTTTTTTGGCCTGGTGCTCATCAATGGGAATCAGTGTGTCGTAAATGGATTTGTTCATCACTTCAGCAACAAAATCGGGCGTCCAGCCTTGGATTTTGTGTGGTGTCCATTCTTGACCTGCCAACAAGCTGGCCTCTACAGGTTCAGTGGCAACAATGTGGATGTCTGGTCGTGCCAATTTCAGCATTTCACCCACGCCTGTGATGGTGCCACCGGTGCCATAGCCACTGACAAAATAGTCCAATCTTTGGTCAGCAAAGTCGCGTAAAATTTCAGGACCAGTGGTGGAGCGGTGGTAAGCTGGGTTGGCCAGATTTTCGAATTGACGGGCCAGGAACCAGCCGCGTTCTTCAGCCAACTCGGCCGCTTTTGCCACCATGCCAGAGCCTCGTGCAGCCGCAGGTGTCAACACCACTTTGGCGCCCAGCGCTCGCATCAATTTGCGTCGCTCAATGGAAAACGTTTCACTCATCACAGCAACAAAAGGATAACCCTTGGCCGCACAGACCATGGCCAAGGCAATGCCTGTGTTGCCCGAAGTGGCTTCAATCACAGTTTGGCCAGGTTTCAATTCACCTTTGGCTTCGGCGTCTTGAATGATGGCATGGGCCAATCGATCTTTCACTGACGAAAGGGGGTTGAAAGATTCAATTTTGACGTACATGTCGACATGGTCTGGGGCCAAGCGGTTGATTCTGACCACGGGCGTGTTACCAATGGTTTCTAATATGTTGTTATGTATCATGCTGTTTTCTTGTTGTGTTCAAAATGGTTGTTGTTCTGATTGTACCATGCCAAAGATTGGGCATATTGGGCGACTTCACCAATAACCAGCAGTGCCGGCGACTGTACCTGTTCCTGTTCAATCAATTGAGGTAATTGGTCCAAAGTGCCTTGAATCACCCTTTGATTGGCTGACGTACCGTTTTCAATGATGGCAATGGGTTCTTTGGGGTTTTTGCCATGTTTCAGCAACTGTTGTTGTAAATGTGGAGATTGAATCAAACCCATATAAACCACCAAGGTTTGTTTCTCTTTGGCATAAAAAGCCCAGTCAATCTCGTCTTTGTTGTTTTTGCAGTGACCGGTCAGGAAAGTCACACTCTGGGCGTGGTCTCGGTGTGTCAAAGGGATACCACTGTAAGCGGCACAACCGATGGCAGCCGTGATGCCTGGAACGATTTCATAGCCGATGCCTGCAGCAGCGAGCTCTTGTATTTCTTCACCGCCCCGTCCAAAGACAAACGGGTCGCCGCCTTTCAATCGGCACACTTGGTGACCTTTTTGGGCCCAATGGACCAACAGTTCATTGATGCGCTCTTGTTTGGTTTTGTGGTCACCTGCTTTTTTACCGACATCAATCAAGTGAGCATCTTTCCTAACCAAAGCCATGATTTCAGGGCTGATCAAATGATCATGTAACACCACGTCGGCTTTTTGCATCACTTGCAATGCCTTGATGGTCAACAAGTCTGGATTGCCTGGTCCCGCACCCACCAAATAAACACGGCCTGTGCGTGTTTGGTTGTGATTGATCATTTGGTTGACGGCGGCTTGGGGGTTCTCTTTGAACTGTGTTTTATCCAGTATCAATTGATTATCATGATCAAAATACTCTTCCCAAAATGCCCGCCGTGCTTGAGATTGTTTGATTTTCTTTTTGATGTAAGGGCGCAAAGCCTTGGCTTGTTGGACAATTTTCTGTAAACCAAAAGGCACCAGCTTTTCAATTTTTTGCTTCAACAATCGGGCCAACACCGGTGCAGCACCTTCGGTACTGATGGTGATCAACAGTGGGCTGCGATCAACGATGGCTGGTGTCAGGTAATTACACAACTCTGGATCATCAACTGTGTTCAACAAAATGCGATTGGATTCCGCCACTTCATGGATTTGTTTGCCTAATTTGCGGTTGCCTGTAGCAGAAACGATCAAAAGCGGCTGTTCAGGTAAGAGGTCCAAAGAAAATGATTCAATGTGTTTAAGGTACAAGCTGATTTTTCCTTGAGCGGCCAAATCATGCAATCCTTCCTCAAAATCTGTTGCCATACAATGAATTTTGGCACCCACTTTCAACAAACTCATGATTTTGCGAGTGGCCACTGCACCCCCGCCAATGACCCAAACGGGTTTGTTTTTTAACTTTATGTTGATTGGTAAATAATTCATGTGTATGCTCCGAGTCTGGAGCCGCCCATTTACCCATAAAAATTTGACCTACTGAAATAATCAATTGCTATCAACATATAACTAAAAGTTATGAGAAGTTTAGACGTCTATATTGCTAAACGCATGGTGATTGGTTATGATGCGAAACACTGTTCAAAGAGAGGATTATCATGAAGTTACAACAATTGCGATTTTTTGTCGCTATTTGTCAGAACGGGTTGAATGTGACAGCGGCGGCCAAAGCTTTGTACACATCACAACCAGGTGTCAGTCGACAGGTGAGGCTATTGGAAGATGAATTGGGTTTGAGTTTGTTCGTTCGTCAAGGCAAAGCCTTGGTGGCGCTGACGCAGGCAGGTAAAGAAATTTACAAGCGAGCACAAAGCATTTTAAAAGAAGTGCAAAACATCAAAGCATTTTCTCACGAACTGAACCACGTCAACCACGGGCAACTGAACATTGCCACCACACACACCCAAGCGCGCTATGTATTGCCTGCGGTGATACAAAAGTTCCATAACTTGTACCCATCAGTCAAAGTGAACCTGTTACAAGGCACATCGCAGCAGAACTTGACTTCATTGAGGACGGGAGAAGTGGATTTTGTCATTTCGTCAGGGTCAACCGATGCCACCAGTGATTTGGTGAAACTGGACTTGTACAAATGGCAACGCAAAATTGTGGTACCCAAAAACCACCCATTGGCAAAGAAAGACCAAGTCACATTGAAAGAGTTAGCGCAACATCCTTTGATCGTTTATGTTTTCAATGATCAGCAATCATCCTCTTTGGTACAAGCCTTTAATCAAGCAGGCTTGGAATATCAAATTGTATTCACAGCCCGTGATTCTGACGTCATCAAAGCTTATGTAAGACAAGGTTTGGGCGTAGGCATCATTGCTGGCATGGCGTTGGATGATGAGTTGGATGCCGATTTGCATGGCATTGAAACGGAAAGCATTTTACCTTTGAGCACCACTTGGTTGGCTTTCAATCCAAGCTTGTTCTTGCGTGGGTTCATGCATGAATTCATTCAATTGTTTGCTCCACACGTCAAACGCGAACAAATTCAATCAGCCATTGATAATAAATTGTTGTTGGTTGACCCTCAGAAAACCAGTCAGCCGATTGACTCGGCATGGCATGTCTGAAACCCCATTGAAAATCCTCGCAGATGAAAACATGCCGGCCTTGTCGGCATGTTTTTCTCATTTTGGCACCATTAAAACCATGGCAGGGCGTGACATGACATCCTCCGATGTTCGCCATGCCGATGTCCTGTTGGTCCGATCCATCACCCAAGTCAATGAATCTTTGCTCCAAGGCAGTCAGGTTCGTTTTGTTGGGTCTGCCACCATAGGTACCGACCACATTGATCAGATTTACCTCCAAAAACAAAACATCACGTTCGCCAATGCGCCTGGTTCAAACGCGCAATCGGTGGTCGAATATGTGTTGACGGCCATCGCACATTGGTGCCAATTGCGTCAACAAAAAGCCAGTGATCTGACCATTGGCATCATAGGAAAAGGACAAATTGGTGGCCGTTTGGCTCGTTTTTTGGAAACCCTAAATGTCAAAGTCAAATGCCATGACCCGCCTTTACAGTCATCTGGCACTGAAGGTTCATGGTATTCGTTGGAAGAAGTGCTGGCTTGTGATGTCATCACATGCCATGTACCATACACCCTTAATGGCCCCAACGCCACACACCACTTGATTGGTCTTAATGAACTGAACCAAATCACTCCCTCATCTTTGTTGATCAACACAGCCCGCGGACCAGTGGTGGATAACCAGGCGTTGCTTCCATTCGTTTTAGATGAGTGTTTTGATGTGGTGTTAGATGTGTGGGAAGGGGAACCCAATATTGACATCAATCTGATGAACCATGTGATGTTGGCCACGCCACACATCGCTGGATATGCGCTGGAAGCCAAGATCAGAGGGACATACATGCTCTATCAAGCCCTGTGTCACTTTCTTAAGCGGTCAGAATCGTTCACTTTTGATTCATTACTATCGAGCAAACCATTGAACATTCATTTTTTAAACACGCTTCAATGGGTCGATGGAATGGCACAATATCTTGACATTAGAGGCACCGATTCGTTAATGAAGTCTACACTCAACAACAATCCACAAGCCTTTGACTTTCTTCGTAAAAATTATCCCATCAGAAGGGAGTTTATGCGTTCTATGTAACTGGCATTACCCTTTCAATTTCTTTTTATCTCAAAACCAATATTTCCTTTGAAATGAAAACGATCATATGTTCATTATTTTTAAACGTTTGCTTGTAATGAGCATGAAAATGAGTATGATTCGCATTAAAGGTATGACATGACCAGAAAATTACTGAGCGTTTTTTTTGATCAGTCAACTGACTGATTTTGATAGTTGGTGTCTGATCAAATATCCATTCAGTAAACACACTTCAACACAGGATATTTGAATGAATAAGAAAAAATTGTCACTCATCATCGGTTTGATGTTGAGTGGTTCAGCCATTGCCCAGAGCGATGAAGTGAGCAACGATGATAAGAGTCAAACAGAAACTGAACATGCGGAAGCCATAGAAACCATGAAGGTTTGGGGTACCAAGGTTCAATCAACTTCTTTGAACATTGATGAAGAAGACATCACCATCAAACAAGCAGATCATTTGAGTGATTTGTTAAGAAGCTTACCTGGTGTTGATGTGGGTGGTGCTCACTCTTTGAACCAACGCATCAACATCCGTGGCTTGGATGACAAAGACTTGGCCATCACCATCGATGGCGCCGTTCAAAACACCTACATGTACCATCATGCTGGGAATTTGCAAATCCATGCTGACATATTGAAAGCAGTTGAAGTGCAAGTGGGCACCAACTCTGTCATCAATGGAGGCTTGGGTGGTGCTGTTCGGTTTGAAACCAAAGAGGCCAAAGATTTGCTCGATTATGGCCAACAATTCGGTGGCCGTTTGCAGGGTTCTGTAGCTGACAATGATTCAATTGGTGGATCGGCTTCATTTTTTGGCCAGCTTTCTGATTCAGTGGATTTCCTTGGGTATTATAACTACGTTGACCGTGATAACTACACCGTTGGAGGTGGCAAAATTGTGGGCCGTGATGGTGTGGTCATCAATGATACGGGTGAGGTTAAAGGCCTGGCAGGCCGAACCAATGATGCCCTGATTAAATTGGGCTGGGACATCAGTGCCACGCAAAGGTTGGAATTCGGCATCGAACAGTATGAAGATGCGGGGCGTTATAGCTACCGACCTGACATGGGACTGGCTGTGGATTTGGCCATTGCAGACAACCTGGGTTTACCCCTGACTTACCCAACTGAATTCACCCGAGGCACTTACACTTTAAACCATGAGTTGGATTTTGGTGAATCTTCTCTGCTGAAAACATCGGTCTACTACAATGACAGTGAGTTGGTACGAGATGAAAGTGGCATAGCCGCAGTTTTCCCGGGGAGTCCAAGTTGGGTTGAAGGTGTGGCTCGCAACAAAGGATTCAACGTTTTGGGCTACACGCCTATGTCGTTTGGGCTTCAGCATGAATTAACCTATGGTGCTGAAATGATTGATTATTCAACAGATTACAGTCAAAACCGTCAACGAGTGTCAGGTGAAGAAGCTACCAATTGGGCACTTTACGTGGAAGACCGAATTTCATGGGACAATGGCGTGTCATTGACGCCAGGCGTTCGCTTCGACAGCTATGATGTCAATTCAGCAGTGGTCAATGACACATTCAATGACGTCACTTTTGGTTTGGCATTTGAATACAATGCGAACCGCTTGTCATTTAAATTGAGCAGCACCGAGTTGTTCAAAGGACCGGAGCTGTCAGAAGTGTTTGTGGGCGCGGGCATCAATGACACAGCAAACCCCGACATCGAAGCAGAAAGTGGCGTCAATCACCAGATGTCATTGACCTACCAGGCAGATTATGGTTTTGATTTCGGTGTCACTTTATTCCAAACGGAAATTGATGACTACATCTATGAATATGCCGATGACAACATTGGTGACTTGACCATCGATGGATATGAGTTGTTCATTCACCACAAAGTTGGTAACCTGAACACCATGTTGTCACATGCGGCACAAGACAGCGATTTGTCTGCATTTGCTGACTACAGTGAGTTTGAAGGTGCTCGCTTAGATCGATCGATAGGTGACAGCACCAATTTAAGTTTTGATTACCTGGCACCAGCTTTGAGCATGGCGTTTCATTGGAACACACAGTATATTGGCAGCCTCAAAGCACAGCCTGATTTGGATGAACTGAACAACCCAAAGAAAAGCTATACAGTTCATAACGTATCTATGAAATGGTACCCACAACGCGCTTTCAAAGGATTGGAGTTGACTTTGGGGGTGGATAACTTGTTTGATAAACACTATGCCTCCCACGCATCTCGAACAGGTGACTCATTCCACCCAAGATTCGGCAATTTACACCTTTCTGATTATGAACCTGGTAGGAATGTCAAAGCGACCATTGCATATAAGTTCTGATGTGAGCTTGTGTAGTGTGCTGTACTTGGCTGGACTATCAGCGGACTGTGAAACAACACTGCTTGTTAAAGCAAAAAGGCACCCAAAAGTGGGTGCCTTTTTTGTTTGAACTAAACAGGTGGCTTTATTTGGCCTGCAGACGGATGGCGCCATCCAATCGGATCACTGATCCATTCAAATAGGTGTTTTCGATGATGTGTTGTGCCGTGCGAGCAAATTCATCGGGTTCTCCCAAGCGAGATGGGAAAGGCACGGCAGCACCCAAAGCGGCTTTGACGTCATCTGGCATGCCAGCCACCATGGGCGTCATGAAAACACCTGGTGCAATGGTCATCACTCGGACACCAAAGCGAGTCAATTCACGTGCCATGGGTAAAGTCATGCCGACGATACCTGCTTTGGAAGCGGAATAGGCGGCTTGACCAATTTGGCCTTCATAAGCCGCAATTGATGCCGTGTTGATGATCACACCGGTTTGGCCGTCGGCATCTTTTTCGTTGTGTTGCATCAAATTGGCTGCTGCTTTGGCGACATTGAAACTGCCACACAGGTTGACTTGAATGGCGCTGTTGAAATGGCTCAATGCCATGGGCTTTTCACGTCCTAAAACACGACCCGCCGCCAAAATGCCAGCGCAGTTTATGGCCACATTCAAGTCACCTCCAAACTCAGCTGCTGATGCACAAGCTTGTTCAATGTCAGTTTCTGATGTCACATCGGCTTGAATGAACTGGGCATGGTCTGCACCCAATTGGGCCACCGCTTCTGCACCGGCTGATTCATTGATGTCGAGTAGGGTAACTTTGCCACCGTTGTTGACAATGTGTTGAGCGCAAGCAAAGCCGAGGCCAGAAGCGCCGCCAGTGATCAATGCGTTGGTGTTGTTTAATTTCATGATATTTCTCTTAATGGTTGTTCTGGTTGCGAAATGCGGTCGATGGGTCTCATCAAATAGCACAAACAGTCAAGTTGGATGGCACGCTCGCTTGGTGTGATCATGGCAGGCATGACGTTTTGTTTCAATACAACTTGGTCACCCCGTCGTTCAAAATAGAGGTCAGTGATGTCGAGGCCCATGGGGTCCGTTACGACCAAAGGCATTTCTTGATGCCCACTTTGTAAAGTGCCGAATGGCGTGCCAGGGGAGAGCCATTTGAAGTTGTGTTGATCCAAATCACGTTCTATGACAAAAGCAGCTTGTGCGTTGGCATGGGCCACAGAAAACGGTGTGTTTTTCTTGATTTTTACGGTCGAGAACATGTTCATCACTTCTTGGTGCTCGGCCACCCCAGGTACCTGGTGCAAATGTGGTAAATGAATCAAGTTTTCAAGAAACGTGATGGTTTGTTCCGTACCGTCGGCCGTACCTGCTTGGCCACACTCCAAGGTCACTGCAGGACAAAATTGGGCGAAAGCACCTGACTGTGTGCCATCGGGGCTGGTGAAATGAATGATGGTGTCAGAAAACAGAGATGCCAGGTTGATGAATTCGCCTTTGAGCGCATTGATGCCAGCGTAATGTGGGTTGCGTCCCGAGTTGTTATGAATGTCCACACTGGCAAAGGGGTTCAGGGCTTTGATGGTTTCAGTCAGCTGTGCCAATTTCTTCGCAGTTGGGTTCTGTTGTTGGTGTAAACCCGGCCAGCAACGGTTGTGGTCAAGTTGACCATTCACCAGTCGCAGGTTGTGAGCTGCAGCTTCCATGTTGCCAAAATAAACCACCATGCTGCGAGGCAAGTTGGTTCGATGGTTTTTTAAAAATCGACGCAAGGCTTCCCAACCAGTGGTTTCATCACCGTGTTGTAGTACCGAAACAAACAAGGGTCTTGTGACTTTACCTTTGACTAAAAACAAGCTGTGGCTGTTGATTTTGTTGTGCAATTGATTGGCTGGTAACTCCAGCAAATCGTGTGGTAATTCGGTCAAAGGGTTCATATCGTTTGGAACGTCGTTGAATGGTTGTTGTCATAGCCCCATGTATTTTCCACTGGGCTTGCTTGATTCCATGGCACCATTTTTTATCAAGCGGCAAAAGGGTACACCGTTCGTCACCAAAATGAAAGGCTGCATTTATAAAATTATTGATTTTTTGGTTTTGATTGGTATGATTTTTCATCGATTTTTTTAAGAGGTAACATCACCATCATGATTGAATGTTTGAATTTAACGAAACAGTTTGGTCACTTCACTGCTGTTGATGACCTGACTTTCACAGCGAACCAGGGCCAGGTTTTGGGTTTCTTAGGACCCAACGGGGCTGGCAAGTCCACGACCATGAAAATGATCACAGGATTCTTGGAACCCACATCTGGACAAATCAAAGTGTGTGGGCATGACATCGCCAAGAACCCACTCCTGTGTAAAGACAAAATCGGTTATTTGCCAGAAGGCGCACCGAGCTACGGAGAAATGGAAGTGGGCGACTTCCTTTACTTTGTCGCCAAAATGCGAGGCATCGCAGCCAATGAGCAAAAGAACGCGGTGGAATCCGTGATTGAGCGCGTCAATTTGGCCAACGTTTATTACCAAGACATCGACACACTTTCAAAAGGTTTCAAGCGCCGTGTGGGTTTGGCCCAAGCCATCATTCACAACCCGGAAGTGTTGATCATGGACGAACCGACAGACGGACTTGATCCGAACCAGAAGCACCAGGTTCGTGAATTGATCATCAACATGTCGAAAGAAAAAACCATCATTTTATCAACCCACATCCTCGAAGAAGTTCATGCCGTATTTGATCGTGCCATCATCATAGCCGACGGGCAATTGGTGGCAGACAACACACCGAAAGAATTGGAGAAACAATCCAGGTACAACCATGCCGTCAGTTTTGTCACAGAGCTGGATACTGGATTGCTCAATGAAATCAAAGCTTTGGATTGTGTTCGTGATGTGGCTTATGACGCCAGGCTGAAAGAAACCACAGTGTTCCCTTCTCAAGGCCTGTTCATTTTTGATGACATCAGCCAATTCCTTAAAAGCCGATCAGTCAAGGTCAACAGTTTAAAAATGGAGTCAGGGCGTTTGGATGAAGTTTTTCGAAACATAACGCAAGACAGCAGAGAAAGGGAGGTGGTGAAATGAGTACAGTGACAGCCATCATCAAGCGTGAATTGCGCAGTTATTTTGCCACGCCCATTGCCTATGTGTTCATCGTCATCTTTTTGATCATGAGTGGCGTGTTTGCCTTTTATCTGGGAAATTTATATGAAAGGGGACAGGCTGACTTGATGCCGTTTTTCAATTTCCATCCATGGTTGTATTTGTTTTTGGTCCCTGCCGTCGCGATGCGATTGTGGTCTGAAGAACGCAACAGTGGCAACATTGAACTTTTGATGACCTTGCCAGTGAAAAAGATGGATTGGGTCCTGGGTAAATTTTTGGCTGCCTGGTTGTTCATCGCTTTGGCTTTGTTATTAACATTTCCCATGGTGATTTCCATCAATTACCTTGGTAACCCAGACAACGGTGTGATCTTGGCCAGTTACTTTGGCAGTTTGTTGTTGGCGGGTGGGTTTTTGGCCATCGGAAGCTGCATTTCTGCTGCAACCAAAAACCAAGTGATTGCCTTTATCCTAACAGTGGTGATTTGCTTTTTGTTTTTATTGGCAGGTTTCCCCATGGTTTTGAATTTCTTTAAACTGTTTTTGCCTCAGGTGTTGGTCGATGCCGTGGCTTCAACCAGTTTTTTGACCCACTTTGAATCAATCACCAAAGGGGTGCTTGATTTGGGCGATTTGAGTTATTTTGCTTTGATGATGGCGGTTTGGCTGTATGCCACCGGCGTGGTCATCGATATGAAGAAAGGGAGCTGAATGATGAAACAAAAACACACCAGTCAATTGTTGATTTTGGCCGTAATCTTTTTGCTCAGTGCCATCATCATCTCACAAAGCGGTCTGTTCTCTCGCTTGCGCGTTGATCTGACAGAAAACAACTTGTTCACATTAAGTGATGGCACCAAGAACATTTTGAAAGACATTGATGAGCAAGTGCACTTGCGCTTGTTTTACTCTGATCAAGCCACCGAAAACATCCCGATGTTGCGTACCTACTATCGCCGTGTGGCTGATTTCCTGAATGAATTGGAACGCTATGGCCAAGGCAAGTTGAAAGTGTCAGTGATCGACCCGGTCAGTTTTTCTGAAGAAGAAGATCAGGCTTCTCAATTTGGCCTCCAAGCTTTGCCCGTGGGTGAAGGTGGAGAAAATGTGTTCTTCGGTGTTGCTGGCAGTAACGCTTTAGACCAAGTCGCGGTTTTGCCTTTTCTGCAACCCAGTCGTGAAGCGTTCCTGGAGTACGACTTGGCCCAGATGATTCATAATTTGAATCACCCTGAAAAGAAAGTCATTGGTGTGATGAGTGATTTGCCTCTGTTAGGTTCATTCAATCAACAAACCATGCAGCAAATACCTGGTCAGATCATTTTTGAACAACTCAAAGAAAATTATGAAATCAAGGCGGTTCCATCCAACAGCACTTCCATTGAAGGGGTTGATTTGCTGATGCTGGTTCACCCCAAGAATTTTTCTGATGCGACTTTATATGCTGTGGATCAGTTTGTTATGAATGGTGGCCGACTGCTGTTGTTTGTGGATCCCATGGCGCAATCTGAACAAGTGCCCGCGGACCCACAAAATCCGATGGCTCAAATTCAAGCGGAC
>JAUHZH010000026.1 GCA_030426065.1 Gammaproteobacteria bacterium | reverse complement strand
ACTTCTGACATTGAATAGTTTAGTGACTGCTGCAGCACTGTTCTGTGCCGTGACATACACACCCAGGCTGCCATTGGCCACCATCAGGTTTCGCAATACCACTTCGTAGTCTGTCATTGATGTATGACTGACTTCTATCACAGGATCACTGCCATTACCCGTGATGATGGCTTGTGATAAGTCGGTGATGTTGTTGCTCGCATCAGTACAATTGGCATAACCGCCAATCAAATTTTTCGAAACATTGTCAATTTCTATGACTTCAAAATAGTTCTTATTGGAAGCGAT
This sequence comes from Gammaproteobacteria bacterium, assembly GCA_030426065.1. Lineage (GTDB taxonomy): Bacteria > Pseudomonadota > Gammaproteobacteria > Xanthomonadales > Marinicellaceae > Marinicella. The sequence goes on along the minus strand of JAUHZH010000026.1, from coordinate 11,237 downwards.
GCGGATGGTGTTACTCAAGCCATTGTCAATGGCGTCTTGTATGTTCTGGAACTGACAGCTGTTGTCACCTCCCACAGTGACAAAGAGTTGTCCTTCAACTTGGTTGCCTGTAGCCTGGGCTGTGATGGCCGCCAATAGCATCGCGCTGGGAATCAAAATTTTCATTGTTTTCTCCTGTTAACTTGTCTGGATGCCATAACCACCGAAATGGAGAACAAAAAGGGTCAACTCTTTGATTCATTACCTACAAGCGTTGTACCACTCCCAAAAAGAATTCCTCATTTATCCTCAGTTTCATATAATGTGTTAATGATATTTTTTCCCATGAGTGTCAATAACCCTTGTGCTCAATTGACCATTGATTTCACACTGCCACAACCATGCCCCATGATTTAAATGCAGTTATGACAACAACACCTTGGGTGTTACTAGGCATGCTTTTACTGTCTTTAACCACACTTTTCATTCAAAAGTGGAGGTGGCCTAATGGCATCATGATCTTGATGGTCATTTCAACCTTATGGTTTCCAAGCACGACCACCATGATGACATTCCTTGTATGTCAGCTCATCTGCACCTTAAAAAGTTCGACAACACAGCCATTCTTTCTGATCACTTATGGATTGACCCTTGTCATCACTGGTGCAATCTTTTCTGATTGGGTTCCCGTTATTATGGTGACCACCACGGCCTTTTTTTTCCCTGTAATTTGTTATGCATGGGTGAAGGGGAGTCGGCACATCAGCCTCATGATCCAAGTGCTTATTTTGTTACTCATGGGGTTTGCTTGGCTTCTGGAGCTCAACACCGTTTGGTTCACAGCTTTAGCTGCACTTTTTGCGGCCCACCTCACTTTCAACCAATTGTCCAATCCTTCGATAAACAGCGATGAAACCATCAACAACGATTTGATGTGGAGCGAATTGCTCGAATTAAGTCAAGCCAATGAAAGGCAACGGATTTACCAAAACATTCACGATGAAGTTGGTGCCGAGTTGTTACAATTGATCTATCAGTTGGAAGGTCATCAAGCACAAAGTCAAGCCAAAAGTATTATGAGAAAAGTGAGGCTTGCAGTGGCAGACACCGCCCACTTTTCTGTTGCTTTCCCGGAATTATTTGCTGAAATTTCGAGTGAAGTGGAATTGAGGCTGCGTTACGCTTCGATTCAGATGTCAACTCACTCTTTGATCACTGATGAAAAGGTGCTTGACACACAATTACCTGTTTCATTGTTTCGCATGATAAGAGAGATTGTCAGTAACATCATCAAACATGCCAACGCCAGCCAAGTTGAATTTACAGCCACATGGACACCAGATCAAAAGTGTATTACCATCAGTGACAATGGTGCAGGACTTTCACCTCAATACAACACCGGCAAAGGATTGAAGTCAATCAAGAAGAGAGCCAAAAAAATGGGTGCCGAGGTAATTTGGCAAACAGTGAAATCCGGAGGAACTCTGGTCAAAATACAATGGTAGTGACACAATGAAAGACATTCTGATTGTGGAAGACCTCCCCCATGTGATGGTCTGGATTTCTGAATCAGTACAACAGGCTTTTCCTCAAGCCTGCCTCAAAACAGCCACCACAGTGGCTGAAGCCAAACTTCAAGTTCAGCAAAATGCATTCAATCTGGTGCTATTAGACATCGGTCTACCTGATGGATCTGGACTTGACTTGATTCCCAACTTTTTAGAAAGCAACCATGCTTGTTTGATCGTGGTCAGTACGCTGTTTGATGATGATGTGCATGTATTCAAAGCCTTGAGACTGGGGGCGAAAGGATACATTCTCAAAGACGAGTCTAAGGCGCAGCTGTCAGAAATGTTGTTCAACATCAACAATGGACAGCAACCCATTTCCCCCGCGATCGCAAACAAGTTGCTTAATTTTTTTTCGCCAAAACCATCAACTGTCAAACTATCACCCAGAGAAACGGAAGTGTTAACCGCTGTTGCCAAAGGATTCAGCGTTCCAGAAACTGCCAACATGTTGGCAATCAAAAAAAGCACATGCTATGGATACATCAAATCCATTTACAACAAATTGAGCATCAATTCGCGAGCGGAAGCTGCCCTGGAAGCCACAAAAATGGGCCTGATTGACCCTCGTCACGATTAAGAGAATAAAAAATGAAAGACATTGACCCTGAATTGATAAAAGTGCTGAATGAGATTGCTGCAACCCGTGGGCAAAGTCAAATATCACTGATCCAAAGATTCAAAGAACAGCACCCAGAACACATACACTTGGTGGCCCCATTTGAACAGAACAACAACAGCGAACTACTTTCAGAGTTACCTCAAATACCCGGTTTTGAAGTGATTCGATTACTTGGCTCAGGAGCCAACGGTCGGGTCTTTCTTGCAAAAGCACCCGAATTTGGCGATGTGGCCATTAAGATTCCCAATGCCTGGCTCTCGTCAGACCAGTTGGCGCGCTTCAAGCACGAATCTGATTTGTTGAAACGTTTATCTCATGATTTAATTGCCAAAGTGTACGCTGTTGGCGAAACTCAAATCAATCAAGTCACAACGCCCTACATGGTCATGGAGTATGTCAACGGTACAGACATACGTTCTCACTGTCAGAAAAAGCAACTCAGCCAAAAAGCCCGGGTGCAACTCATGATTCAAGTTTTGAGTGGCATACAGTACGCCCATCAAAACCGCGTCATCCACCGTGACTTAAAACCTGACAACATCGCTGTGGATGAATCCGGAAACCCGAAAATCATAGATTTTGGAATTGCCACGCTTTCAGAGGATTCAACTCAGGTCATGACTCAACTGACCAAAACTGGTGAAGTTGTTGGCACATTGTCCTACATGAGCCCAGAACAAATCAGCGCCTCGCATCGATTGGATTCGAGGTCAGATGTTTACTCGTGTGGCGTGGTTTTGTATGAATTGCTGGTTGGAGGCTTACCCCACAAGGTCAATCCAGCACAATTCTTTTCCGCTGTACATGCCATAGTTAACGATCCCATCAAACCAGTCACTGAACATGAAACGTTGGTTGACGACTCTTTGGCTGCCGTGGTGCACCATGCTTTGGAAAAAGAGCCAAAAAATCGTTTCCAATCAGCACATGAATTGGCCAATGACTTGAACCGCTGGTTGGAAGGTGAAGCAGTTGAGTCACAAGCACTGTCTAAGTGGTATTGGGTCAAACAAGCAGCGAAGAGAAATAAAGCACTGGTTGCAGGAACGTTGCTTGCTTTTACAGGCATGGCTATCGGGCTTGTGTTTGCCATATCATTTGCTTCGAAAGAGCAGTCTGCCCGTGCCCTGGCGGACAGCCGTGCTGAAAGCAATCGCAAAGTTGTTAAGTTCATCAATGACCTCTTTGTTAACGCCGATCCAGGACAAGCATTGGGTGAAACCATCACCGTTAAACAAGTCATCAGCAGTGCCGACTATGCCATTGAAAAAAGCTTGGCTGCCGACCCTGAGGTTGAGGCTCAAATACGACTTGTCTTGGGTAACGTCAACCACTCAATGGAACGGTTTGAAATGGCGATGAACCACTACAACAAAGCCTTGTCATTGGTCACAAAAAAAGATGAATCGTATCCCAATTTGATTACAGAAAAGATTAAATTACTGGGTGATTTTTCAAAATTTGACCAGCAACTCTTATTAATCAACCAAGCCAATCAAGAACTGAACCCACAAAAACACAACGATTTGTTGGATAGAATTGAAATAGAAAAAGCCGCCAATTTTTCAGTGAACAACAAAATTGATGAAGCCATAGCCATGCTCACTCAGTTAAAAGATAGGGGTGGATTGAATCCTGAGAACGCCATCGCAACGAACAAGCAATTGGGGCGATTCTACCGCGAAAAAGGACAATTTTCTCAATCTGAATCTGTGTTTTCAAACTTGGTCAGGGATTGCAACGAACGCTATGGATCGAGACATCCAATCACAATAGACATGAGGCAAGAACTGGCACTTTCACTTCGGTATTTGAACAGGCTGGATGAAGCTGTATCCGTTTACCTCGGTGTGGTTGAAGATGCAAGAGCAGCTTTCACCGATGACAGTTTGACCACATTACTGGCTCGAGTGAACCTGTCAGCTGCTTACATGTATCAAGGCAATTTTGATCTGGCAGAAAAGGAAACCGCAGAAGTGTTACCTAAAATGACAGACCAAATTGGGCCACTACACCAATACACCATGTCTACACGTAACATCCGTGCAGGCGCATTGGACAACTTGGGTCGTGTTGATGAAGCCATTGAGCTTTATCAACAAACACTTGATGCTTTTGAGCAATCTGAAAACAAAGCCAGCACCGTTCCTTTGACTGTTAAACACAACATGGCTGTTGCTTACACTAAGAAAAAGGACTATCAACAAGCGGCAAAAATTTACCAAACCTTAATCCCGCTGTGTTTCGAACAACTCGGAAAAGAAAGCTTCCATTGCATCATCTTTGCTGATGCCATGGCTGAAGTCGAAATAAACCAAGGACATTTAGATGCAGCTCAATCATGGCTGGATTACTCTACACCCGGGCTCCTGAATACATTTGGCAAAGAACATCGCAGGGTCAAAACCAGCCTTGAAAGACAGCAAACTTTAAACAAAAAAAGAGCTGGTCAAAACGGAACATTCTGACCAGCTTGACATGGCACACCCCGTGTTTAAGGCTGGCAAGTACCGTCTTTGACTCGCGTCAACTGTATCAGGTCATGTGACCCTGTACCCAACCCGATTGTGTTTAAATCATAGCTGTATGATGCTTCAGAACAGCTGTCCCAAACCACCTCTAAAGACCCAACAACAATCACATCTTGATCACCTCCGAAAATTTCTGTTGCAGTGTATTGCTTCAATGCATCAATGGTCACCGTTTTGTTCGCCACCACACCATCACCACTGAAAGTGACTGGCCGCCCATCCACATCATAGGTGTACCAAAAAACGGAAGCTGTTTGAGATAACCCTTCACCATGAGTATATATGCTGAAACCCTCCCCAGCTCGATCAATATTAAACCAGGATCCTGAAATCCCATTTTCTAGGACTTTATTTGCAGTCTGACAATCCAGTGATGATATGCCACTGGTTTTAAATAAACTCCACTCTTGCGAAGGCGTGCCGTTTATTTCAAGCTTGATCACTCCTTCATCACAACTGTTGATTTCAAAAACAACTTTACCAACCACATCTATCAACACATCAGCAAAAGTGAATTCACTGCCAAAGCTTGGACCGCTGGTTGCCATCACTTCATCAAAAGTCACAACATTTCCAGCCACTGCTCCCGAGCCAAGCAACCAAGTCCCACCATTTTCACTGCCTATGTTGAGGTACATCCACGCAGAATCTTCAGCCAATATTTCGATATTTAAAGACTGTCCTTCTGAACCCTCAAATTGCCAGATTCCGGAAGTCCTTGCATTGACATGGACTGCAGGCGGTGTGGTTCCACCGTGGTCACGACTGAAATGCCAGAAATTGGTTATGCCACCTTCTTGCCTGCGACCTGATGGTTCATTGATCAACATGTCAGTATCATTGAACAGTACATTTGCACCCAATTGATCTTCTCCTTGATCTTGCATTGGTGTTTCAATTTTTTGCACCTCTTGATACCTACCATTTGTATCCAGTGTAAAATGGTAAACAGCACCCAGCGTTTGCATTGGGTTGGTTCCGGCAGTGGCTCCAACCAACAAATCATCCTCATCCAACCTCACAGTAAAACCAAACTGATCATTAAACCCACCATCAGAAGCTTCTATAAACTGCTGCTCCTGCCACATGCCCTGTTCACGTTTAAATATAACTACAGCGCCTGTCCCACCGGCTGCAATGCTTCCAGCCACCATAGTGTCCTCAAAAATTTCAATTTGATTTCCTAGGTTTTTATTGCGTGTGTCATTGATTGTCTGAACCAAGCTCCAACTGCCCACTTGCTCTTCGTATACATAAATTTTACCAGCAGCGCCAATGGTTTGCTCACCCCAAGCGCCGACAATGATTTGACCCGCCTCAACATCAAAATCTTGACCAAACAAATGGTGGTCCTCTGTCAGTTTCTGCTGCTGCACAAACCCTGAACCCGAGTCTTTGAACACATAAACACCCGTGCTGACGGGAAAACTCACACCAAAAATACTGTCATATTCATGGGCATGAATCAGCAACAGATTGCCTTCTAAAACCAGTTGAAAACCCATACCACGCCCTGCACCTAAATCATCTGCAACCAATTCCTCCTCAAGTTGCCAAGTCCCTTCATTAAACGAAGTCACAAAAACCCTCGAGTCAACATCCGTGCCACCACCTGGCAAATTAGAGCCCGCACGAGCACCTGATGGCATACCAATAGCCAAACGACCATTGTCATATGCCAGGCCATAGCCAAAAGCATCACCCGCAACACAGGCTCCAACTAAATCAGCGGCTGTTATGCGATTGATTTCTTCAAAATGGCCACCATTTTTTTCATAAGTGATGACTTCACCACAGGCATCTGGTGCGGCGCCATGCACATATGCTCGAGGCCAGCTAACAACCAAGAGCTCATCTGCAAAAACCATGTTTATGCCAAAGTCGGATAACTCCCCCCCTGTTGGTACCAAGTCTTCAACTTGCTCCCAAGATTCTGCGCCTGCGTGAAAGCAGAAAACCACCAGTATTAAAACGTACTTACTCATCAGTTTTTCTCAATAAAAAAACCCATGATATAGCCACAACCTTTTTTAAGGCACCCCCAGAATTGGGGGGGCAATGCTTTGGAACATAAGCACAATACCTGATTGTCCGAACCGAACGGTTGATTGTGATGGACATCAAAAAGCCTGGCCAGCATGAGTTTTTCGCTGCATTCAGCTGAACATTGGTTTTGTCTACTTAAACTTCGGTATGGTGAAAAATCAGGTGCTTTTTATGAATTCTTTAAGTCGATCGCTCAGAAGTTTAAAATGCAGTTGAAAACGAGGGTATTTATGCCAGAACTGATCTGCGTTATTGATGGCCTGTTCTGCCAAGTCAAACTCCTGTTTGTGGATGGCCACCCACGCATTGGTGAGACTGATGTAGGTTTCTGATAATTCTGACAATTTGCCCTCATCATCCAACAATTGATCTTTCAAGCCGATCCAGGCGGCATCCCAACCAGGAGTCTGTTGTTCAATCGCTTTCCATGTGGTGATCAAATACTGCATGTCATCGACAATACCATGTGGTTTGATGGGTAAGTCCACCTCAGCCAATGCTTGTAAATTTTCTGTGATGGCTGTCTTGTCATCTTCTATCAAGCCCATCAAAGCCAAATCAGAGTACATGCGTTGTTTGGCGTAATCGTGAGCCCCCTCATGTGATGCCATGTAAGCCAATGTGTCTTTGATCAGTTCCTTGGCTTCTGCAAACCGACCAGCCACCATTAAGTTATTGGCCGCCACCCGCTGTGTCCACAACATGCTATTTGAAAGCTGACCAAAATGAGTCATAAGGATTTGTTGAGCCTTTAAGCGTTCATCAGCCGCTTTGATTGAATCTTTACTCTGAGCGTAAAAAAAAGCCCATAAATTATGGAATTTTTCCTGGCCAGACACCCTTAAGCTGGGGTCAGTGATTTGAGCCAAATATTCGGGGATGGATTCCATGACTTCCAACGCCCGGTCCAGCTGACCATCCAAAATCAACGACAAGGCTAAATTGTTGTGACCAATCCTTATGTCATTGGGTGTGTAGCTGGGGTCTTTTTTTCTGATGTTCAGTGCTTTTTCAGCATAGTTGATGGAATCTTTGGGCTGGTTGAGGTCGGTATAAATGATCACAAAACCATCATAGATATAGAGCAGCTCCCGCTCATCAATCGGCGTTTTGGATAAACTGATTGCTTCCGCCTTCTGCAATATCGGTACGGCCAATTCAGATTGGTTGCTGTTGTTGTGGATTAAGAATTGCCCAATCAATAAATTTTGACAGTTGGGGTTCGCCTCCGATAACGCTTGAACACAGCCCTGATAATCTTTTTTGATGGTTGTTTCGGTTTCATTGAACATCGACAGGCTCATCATGCTTTGGTACACCACATCCACCAACTCATATTGCAACTCAGGTGCCAATTCTGTGTTGCCTTGCAGGTCATCATATGCTGCCATCAACAGCTCATTGACCGTCAGCGATTCTGCATTTTTGTTGGGTTTGGCTTTGGTCAACAGGTCAGTTAAAAATTGGGTGGTCATTTTGGCTTTTTCAGCCTCTTGTTGCGCCATTTTTGCCTGATATCTGGCCTCACTGGCTTGGTTCATGGCCACCAAAGTCAGCATCAACAACAAGATCATCGAAAAAGCCACCACGGCAAATACTGCGGTGTGCCTTTGCACCATCTTTTTGAATGCATACCAGTGGGTGGGTTTGCGGGCGATGATGGGCCGATTGAACAAAAAATTCTTGATGTCTTCTGCAAAAACCTCAACACTGGCGTACCGTTCTTCAGGTAAGGGTGACAAAGCCTTGTGCAAAATGGTTTCAATGTCGCCACGCAACCGTTCATTGGCGATGGTGGAGAGTTTCGGGTAAATGGCTTTGGTCTTGCCCGTTTCCTTGGTGAATTTCCTGATTTGACCGGAAACCACATTTTGATCACGTTCCAACCCACTTCGGTGCGGAAATGGGTGGAATCCTGTTAACAGCTCATAAGTCACCACAGCCAAACTGAACAGGTCGCTCGCCGTGGTGACTTGCTCCCCCTTGATTTGTTCGGGACTGGCATAGCTGCGCGTCATGATTTGGGTGGCGGTTTGGGTCAACCCTCGGTCTTCATCGAGCAGTTTCCCAATGCCAAAATCCAATAATTTGACTTTGTTTTGCTCATTGACCAGGATGTTATTGGGCTTGAGATCCCTGTGCAGAACCAACTGTTGATGGGCATAAGAAACGGCTTCACAAATCTGTAATATCAATCGCAACCTGGCCCGCAATCCCAGTTTTTTTTCGATGCAGTAGCTGGCAATGTCATTCCCCGACACGTACTCCATCACCAAATACGGTCGGCCGTCTTGCGCTGCACCGCCATCGAGCAATTGAGCAATGTGAGGGTGGTTGAGTTTGGCCAGGATTTGTCGCTCATTCTCAAATCGTTTGATCATGGACGCTTTGACTTGAAACTGAGACATTTTGATCGCGACTTGTTTTTTAAAGCTGCCATCAGCCCGCTCAGCCAAATAAACATGTCCCATGCCCCCCGTTCCCAAAGGCTTCAGCAAGCGGTAAGCACCCAACATCGGTGTTTTTTCAAGTTGTACTTCAGCATCTGCTTGATGCCATTCCGCCGTTACTTCATCAACACTTTCAGGCAAAGTGGTGTCACTCTGATCGGCTTGCAACATGCTTTTCAGCAACGCCAGCTGTTGTTCAGTCAATTCACCGCTTTGTCTCAATTTTTCAAACTGATCCTGCTGCTCTTCCCCTGCCAAATCCGCCAGGCGCTGGAACCATTTGTTAATCAAATGAAAACCAGAATCAGCCATTTAAGTCATTTGGGTTTTCAAAAAGGCCCGGGCAGAACGTAATGACCGCTTCACCGAACTTTCCGATACATTGAATGCGTTTGCCAGCTCCGTCAAACTCAAGCCACCATAAAAGCGCATCACCACCAATTTCTCTAAATCCGCATCCATGGCCGCCAGTTTTTCCATGGCCGCATCCATCGCCAACACTTGACTCAGGCCCATGTGTTCACTTGATTCGGCATCGATTTGGGTGACACCCACTTGCTGCAGATCACCACCATGCTTTAAGGCATTCTTTTTGCGCGCATAGTCAATCACCGTGTGGCGCATGATTTGCGACATCAAGGCATAGAAGTGACCACGCGATTGAAAACTCAACGACTGTTTTTCATAAATCTTGATGATCGCTTCATGCACCACTGCATGGGTGTCCAAAGTGGCGTTCTTGCGCCCCGAACGCAAAGCATGGCGTGCCAAGTCCTTGAGCTCCTGATACAAAGCCGGTGGGACTTGTTGAAGGAGTTGTGTGTTAATGATCTTGGTGAGGTTTTCTTCTGTCACGTTATCTAAGCCTGCTTGAATCAGCACAAAAACATGTTTTAGCATGTTATCATGGAATCATTCCGGGCGACCAGCAAACCAAATGAAACCGATTGTTTTTTTCGTGTTAACAATGACAGCTTTCTTTGTCACTTCAGCCAATGCCTGCTTTGAACAAACAAAACCTAAATTGATTGATGCACCTCAACCAAACTTCATCTTTGACGCACCCAAAGCCAAAAAAGCAACAGTCGTTGTTGAAATACATGTTGACGTCAACGGTAAGGCGTTATTGAAAAAAGTCATCTCTATTGACCCTGCACACATACCAGAAAAACCATTGGTTGAAGCCATCAAAATGGCCCGTTTCACACCCAGCCAAACAAGAAACAAAGGCGAAGAATTTTGGAAAAACGAAGCTTTTGAGGGAACCATGACCATTGAATTAAACTGGGAACAGTAAACGCATGTTCAGGGTCGACAGTAAACGCATGTTCAGGGTCGTGAAAAATGCTTTGAAATCAGTAGACTATGATGTGTACCTCGATTATGTGCAATCGATTGAATGGGCTGATCACGGCAGCTTAAGTCGATTCATGACTGATAAATACATAACCCCGATTGGCCAATACAGCACACGAAATGCCACCATTCTTGAAGTAAATGAAATGAATGGCCACCATCAAGAGCCAGAATTAGAAATCACTTTGTCGCTTTATCAAGTCAATGTCCAGTGCTTACTGAGTTACCATGGACAGGTACAGGTCAACCAACCAGACAACAGAAACCATGTTTGTGGAAACGGTGTCACCTTCAATGAAGTTTTTATTGAAAACGATGGCCGAATGACCCATACTTTTTTGATTGAAAATGCGTGGATGTTTTCTGTCAGTTGCAACCAAATCAAGTTCAAGGAATTGCCGATCAAAACAAGCCATTGAATGTAATTATTTCAGACCTATACCACCAATACCGATAACCGCCCAAATGCACATCCACTCAGATCCCATAAAAAAACCCAATTGGCTGAATTTGGTTTGTCTACAATTTTCAAAAAGCATGGCAAACATGACTTGGAAACACTGGATTTTCTGGGTGTTCTTTACCGCTTGCTTTGCCCAACTGCCGCTGGTCTTCAACCCGGGATATTTCAGTCACGATGAATTGCAGTGGGCATCACGGGCCAATGTGGGTTCTGTGGCGCAAC
>JAUHZH010000405.1 GCA_030426065.1 Gammaproteobacteria bacterium | reverse complement strand
AAATCCATGCGTGATTGAGTTGGTGATCAAATTCGTTAAGACCTGCGACAAAGCACCCGGTATCGTGCGCAAATGGATGTCCTTGGCACAGTCGATGTGGAACGTATGGGGCAATTTTTTCAACATGGGCCTCAAAGAAAGCATGACTTCATTGAGGTATTTTGCCACCACAATGTCTCTGATCTTGTTGCTGCTTTGGTCAACGGCGAACATCTTGAAGCTACCCACCAAGTCTGCTGCCCTTCTTGCATTGTTCAACAGAATCATGCATGATTCATCGACATCTTCCAGGAAATCGTACAAATCTTGGTCATCGGCCGTACCGGCATCACACTTTTCTTTGAACAATGTCGATTCTGCATGTAAATGGCTGGCACCCGTCACACAGATGCCAATCGGGGTGTTCACTTCATGTGCCATGCCGGCAACTAAACCTCCCAGCGAAGCCATTTTCTCCTTTTCAATCAGCTCATGTTACGCTTCTTTTAAGTCACTCAAGGTGCGCTCAAGTTCCAGCTTTTGTTGGTTGATCAAGTCATAATTTTTATTGACCAGTTTGAGCGCAGATTTTTCAGATTCAATGATGATTTTGGTTTCAAACACAATGGACAAGTGTGAAGCCACGAAGGCCAACAGGTCCAAATCTTCTTTGGTGTAAATACAAGCATCGGTGTAACTTTGAATGATGACCAGACCAAAAATGGTGTCGGCATTTTGGATGGGCGCTCCCATCCAGCTTTTGGGCAATGTGCCAATCAATGTGATGGTACCATCATCGATCATGTCCAGGATTTCCTGTTCTGAAAGCAAAACAGGTCCACGGACACCAAACACATATGAAGACAACCCCTGACCCAAAGGGTACGTTTTCCCTTTCATCTGAGCGCTGTCTTTCTCATCTTCAACGTAGTCAAAAAGGATGGTTTTTGTGTCGTTGTTGTATTTAACGATGGCCACGTTCTGGGCATTCAGGATTTCACTGATGATCCTGTGTATTTGTTGATACAAAAAAGTCAGGTCTTTAGACTCCACCACCAAGGACGAAATTTTCAGCAAAGCCTTGATGATGTTTTGGTGGTTTTTTGACTCGCCCATGTTTCAGAAGTTCCTTTAAGTCAAGTCGTCACTGGTATAGACCTCATTGATTGACAACACTTCGGGCAAATTGTCTATCAATGCATCCACGATTTGGGGGTCAAAATGTTTGCCTTTTTCCTTATTGATGGCCTCTAAGGTTTTTTCAATGGGCCAAGGTTCTTTATAACAACGTTTGTGGGTCAGTGCATCAAAGACATCTGCAACCGCCACAATTCTGGCATAAATGTGGATGTCATCACCAGACAAGCCACTGGGGTAGCCTGAACCATCAAATTTTTCATGGTGTTGTAAGGCAATGATGGATGCCGCCTGAAGGATGTCCCTTTTGGACCCTTTTAAAATTTCATAGCCAATCAGCGGGTGCTGTTTCATCACCTCAAACTCCTTGCTGTCTAATGTGCCTGGCTTCATCAATATGGCATCCGGAGTGGCAATTTTTCCGACATCATGCATTGGAGAGGCCTGCTTAACGGTCAGGCAGCTTTTTTCGTCAAGCCCGATGGCTTTGGCGAGCAAGTAACTAAATTCAGCAATGCGCCGGATGTGATTGCCTGCATCTTTGGCCCTGGATTCCACCGCATTACCCAGCCTTGAAATCAATTCTTCTTGGGTTTCTGTCACTTCTTTGTTCAACATTAAATTATCAAAAGCGATACCGATGTTTGATGCAAACACATTGAGCAAGTGAACATTGAATGAACTGAGTTTTTTGACGCCTTTTAAATAAAGCATACTCACTTTATTCCCTTTGGATGGGAAATAAGCAACATAGGTGTTTTTTTCATGCAGGCTTTTTTTCTCAGTCCTGGCCTTATCCAATAAGCTCAGTGTTTCTTTGTCTATCTCTTGGCTGCTGCTTCCATCACTTCTGGCAATGACTTGGTATCTGTCATCACTGCACACCGCTCCGGCGCCATCTGCCAACACAAACAAACCTTCATCTTCCAACCTGATTAAAGATGCCACCTGAATCAACAAACCATCAAAAAACTGTTTCAATGTTTGTGTTTCAAGAATTTTTGCCGTTGAGTTGATGACTTGCTCTAAACCGGTCCGGAATTTCATTTCAGCCAATCTGGATGCTTCGATGGTTTGGAGGTCTCTGTATGCCCGCAAAGCACTGAATACGGTGGTGAACAGTTTGGTCCTGTCTAATTCAGTTTTTTGTTTGTAATCATTGATGTCATAACACTTGATCACATGTTCCTCAGGAGCCTGACATGGTTGCCCTGTTCTCAAAATGATTCGGATCA
>JAUHZH010000025.1 GCA_030426065.1 Gammaproteobacteria bacterium | reverse complement strand
AATAATGTGTTTCACTTCCTGGAACCGTCATGCTTGGGTTGGTGTACTGGCCCGACTCAGTGCGACGGAAAACCATGTATGAAGTGATTTCAGCACCACCATTGAATGGCTTATTCCATTGGACTTCATTGGTTTCACCAAAATTCAAAGCTTTGGCATAAGGGGTGTCAGGAGCTGTTGGTGTGGAAGGCGCCATGTAGTCATCAAATGCTGACAACAAACCTTTGGTGCCTTTTTGTTGACGTGCAATGCGAGCAATGTCTGTGCCTGAGTTGCTGCCACCGTCGACACAGCCACTGACACAACCGTCAGCATAGCCAATCAAAACACGGCCTTTTTCATCCAACTCGATGTCGTTGAAATCAAGCAAGTTACGGCCACTTTCACAAGTGGTGCCTGACAAACAAACCGCACCGCGTTGCACTGGGTCGCCTGGTGTCACAATGTTGGTTTCCCAAGTTTGTCCACCGTCATAGGTGAAAGAAACGTACATGTGCCACACACCATCGTAATCTGGGTTGGCTGAAGTGCCAGCACCTGGTGTTGCTGAACCCAAGAAGGCAAATGCAGCACGGTCACCGTCACCGGCAATCATTTCAGGGAAAGCACAGTTGACGATGTCAAAAGGTGCACCGACATTGGTGGGTGCGCTCCAGCTGTCACCTTTGTCAGTGCTGACCGCAGCCAAGGGTGTTGAGTCATTGCTACACATACCCAAGTACAAAGTTCCATCCAAGGCAGCAGCCGCTGATGGATCAGATGAACCTGAAGTGGTGCCAGGAACGGTTCTGACCATCCAAGTGGTGCCTGAGTCATCTGATCGAGCCACACCTTGTTCACTGCCGCAGTTTTTATTCGGCACATAAACGGTACCGTCGTTTCGAGCCACTTCGATGTGACCATGTAAACCACCACATTCAGTTAAGTTGTACATGGGCACCGCAGCACCAAAGGTCAAACCACCGTCTCGTGACAAGGACAATTGAGCCACTGCAATGTCTTGAGAAGCGTAGTAAACGGCGTTGGGATAACTGGTGATGGGGCCAATCAGGTCATTGTCTGAAAACACACCCGAACCCACAGTTTGGTGATCCACACCAGAGTTGATGCCATTGCCTTGAGACAAAGTCCAGGTTAAGCCGTTGTCGTCACTGAATGACATGTTGTTGAGCTTACCAGCCAATTGTGATGAAAACGTCCGACCCGTCATCGGATCGGTTTCCAAAATCGGGTCCAGTGTGGTGATGTGTGTGGCCACACTGCGATCAACCCACTCAGCCACTGCAGGATAAGTGCTGTCATCATATGAAACCTGCAAAGTCTCCAAACCAGAAATGTACATCGACCGTGAAATGTTGGGGGTGAGGATCTGTTCTGCTTCATTAAGCACCACCGGCACACCCAAAGTGGGTTCACCCGCACCCAAACCAACACCGCTTTCACCCGATACAGGGCCGTAAATGTCAATGCCATCACCCGATGCACCCGGAGGACCGTAGTTGATGAAATGGTGCTGACTCAAAGAGACCTGACCGCCACCGCCATTGTCAATAAATGACAAGTTGGCCACCGCATCGTATTCACCCAACGCCGCATAATTGGCAGCGCTGACGGTCCAAACACCGCTGACCGGGTTGATCAGCTCAATCTTTTCATTGGTTCCGGAACTGCCAGAATTGGCCACCAACTGTCCCTGAGGATCGTAAACCTCCAGGTCATAATCATCAATCACCGCAGCGGTCACCAGAATTTCAACCTTGAATTCTCCGCTGGGTGCATCGATGGTCATGGCAAAATGGTCACAAGCTGGATCATCAGGCCCATTACAGGTGGCTGCAGCCGTGGGTATCAGCGTGCCACCAGTCCACGTCAATTGTGGATTGGCCGAGGAGACCGTTCCACTGGCAGGATCTGACGCATGTGCATTCAAGGCGCACATCAAACCTAAATAGATCATTTTTTTCATTGTATTTTCCCAATTTTGGGCTTCGAATGATGTCAATGAGATAGAAATCACACGGAGACTCCAGTAAAAAAACTGTGCATTCTTTGATGCAACGTCCTCATGTTATGCAATACAAGATCACTTCAACATGGGGTAAAACCCCCATTTTTTGAGAACCTCATCACATTTGAAGGGTATTCAACGCTTCCAATCAGCATGACCATCAAGTATCATGTGCGCTTTAATGAACAAGATGAAAAGCAATGAACCTACCCAAGGACCGAAGATTCATTTTTGAAATGCCCTTTTTCATCAACTACATGGGCAGCCAGAAACTGTTCTTTTTGATCACTGGATTGGCTGTGGCAAACATTTTGCTGATGCTGCCTTCTGCGATTCTGGGATACATCATTGCCGCCTTGTTGTTTCTGGCCGCTTACAAAGTGGCTTTTGAAGTGATGTTGGATGTGGCTGACGGGCATTTTGTCTATCAGGATAAATACAGCTTTGGCTTGAGTGAAACCATTGGATTCAAGGCCATGGCCATGCCCATACTGCAGTTGATCATTTTCATCACCCTGAGTCGAGTCAACCCTGCCTTGGCCACTGCCTTGATTTTGGTGTTGGCCTTCATGACACCGGCTTACCTGATGCTGTTGGCACAAACCGACCAAGTGATTTCGGCCATGAATCCCATTGATTGGATGGAAATAGTTCAACGCCTGGGACTGGATTATTGGTTGTTGGTGATTTGTTGGGCTTTGATCGGTGGCCTGAACATGTTTTTACAATTCGTTCTGGTTGATGCCATGCCATTGTGGCTTGAAAACATCGTCATTTCATTCATTTTGTATTACCTTTTGGTTTTCAGTTTCTTGATCATGGGGTATGTAATCTATCACAACGCCCATGAGCTTGATCACACCCCCCATGACATCGAAGACACCCGAAAACATCAAGACATAGCTGCTGATGACCCAATCAAACAAAGAATAGAGGCCTTGCTGGCTGAGGGTGATACCCAGACCGCCATGGCCATCATCGATGAAATGGAAAAAGAAGGCCGCGATGACTTGGGTGTTTTGGCTCACCAAGCGCAAAATGCCTTGCAGACCAACACCCGGACTTCACCCAAGGATCGGCTGAACACCCTATTGGATCAAGGCCAATGGAACGCCGCACTCTCTCTGTGGCTTGAATACCATGAAGATGGCCACCGACTGACACCATCACCAAGCGCCATGAAGTCATTGATCACCCACTGTCATGAAAAGAAAAAGAACAAAGCCTTGATGACCTTGGTGAATGGACTGGATCTACAATATCCCGAAGAACCGCAATTGGTGGTGGATGCTTTTTATTTGGCTGCACAAGTTTTGTACCAAAACAACAAGCAAGCCCAAGCCGTCAAAATCCTCCAAAACATTTTGACCCGGTATAAAGACCACGCTGACCTGTCGGCGCCCAGTTCTTATTACAAAGGGCTGGAGAAAATGGGGAAAATTTAAGCCATCAAAAACCGAGCCGGCTGAGTTCGTCGAAACAAGAAGGGCGGCCTGGGTCGAGTGCGGCAACCCCGTTTGCGACTACAAGGATGTAGGTGTGTCGTGTGAGCAGGGAAGCGGAAACGACCGAAGCAAACATCACGGAGTGATACAAGCCAGATATCCAGCCAATTCGTAAGTTCACTGACGTGAAATACACACCCCCGCCCTCGGCAACTGCTCCTGCGTTGCCCTAACTGCCTACATCCATGTAGGGGCCTCTCAAGAGGGGCGGATTTTGTTGTGCAGCTCCTATCTCGTCATTCCCAACAAGCCAAAACACTGGGTGAATTCATTGCAAGAGATCGCGGCCACATGGTATGCCATTTGCAAATCTCGTCATGCTTGCAGATAATGATTGTCAATTGAAACTGGTGATTACTGTGCAGAAGAACCCCATCAACCAATGGATCGATCAAGGTTTGATCAAGCCAGGCTCTGAAAAGCAAGCCGTGGCTGCGGCAGGCGGCCACACTTCCCCACATGCATGGCGCGCGTATATTGAACGCGGTTTGTTGTTTTTTGCCATTTTGGCATTGGCTTGCGCTGTGATTTTTTTCTTTGCTTTCAACTGGGAAGGGATGTCTCGATTCACTAAATTCGCTTTGGTGGAATTGGCGTTGTTGCTGAGTTTTGCTTTGTATTGGCGAAAAGGCAAGCTGAGTATGTGGCGACATGCCATGGCCTTGATGATGGCGATGTTGGTGGGTGCTGGTTTGGCTCTGGTGGGGCAAACATACCAAACCGGTGCGGACCCTTGGGAGTTGTTTTTCTTTTGGGCCATTTTGGTGACGCCTTTGGTTTTGTGGCAACGATCGATTCCTTTGTGGCTGCTGTGGTTTGCTTTGTGGAACTTAGCTTTGGGGCTGTACCATGAAGCCTCTGGCCGTTTCTTCGGCTGGGTCATCCGAGGCGATGACATGGTTTATTTCATACTGGCCATCAATGTGGTCTTTTTGGTTGTTTGGGAATGGCTGCTCAGTGATCACTGCCCACAATCGATGCGACTGGATCAACGCTGGCCGATTCATTTGTGGTTGTTTGGCACACTGTGGCTGCTGTTAACTGTTGGGTTCATGGCACTGTTTGAACATCAAAATCATGGCCTGCCTTGGTTGGTCTTCTTTGCAGGCACTGGAGCGACCTGGTGGGTTTATCGACGGGTTCATTTGGATGTTCTGGCTTTGGCATTTTGGTCGTTGATGGTGATTGGTTTCATCACAGCACTGATGGTCAAAGGTTTGTTTTCAACTGACGGCGATTTCGCTGCTTTGCTTTTCATTAGCTTGGCCATCATTGGCATGTCTGTCATGGCCGGCAAATGGCTGATGTCATTACACCAGGAGGTTGCTCATGATTGACTTATGGCAGCGACTGGCTGACCAAGGATTGACGGTTACAAACAAAACACCTGAAGCCACTTCAGCCGCGCATGACAACCCATGGTACATCCGTTTGCTACACGGATTTTGTGGTTGGTTGGCTTCTTGGTTCATCCTTGGTTTTCTGGCCCTTGGTTTTTCTTTTGTTTTTGATCACCCCATGGCGGCTTTACCGCTGGGCTTGATCATCAACGCTGGTGCTGTGGTTTTTTTCCGCAAAAAACAGGATTCTGATTTTCTCAACCAAATGGTCTTGGTGTTCAGCTTGGTTGGACAACTGTTGGTGGGCTATGCGCTGTTTGATGCCATGGGCTGGAGTGACCGAATGGCGCTCTTTTGTCTGGGTGTTTACCAATTGTTGTTGCTTTACCTCATTGATCACGCGGTGCACCGTTATTTGATGGCATTTTTTGGCCTGGCTGCTGTGCTGATTGGTTTGATTGATCGCAGTTTACACCCTTTGGCCTGGCTCCTGATCAGCGCTGGTTTTACATTCAGCTGGCTTCATCGCTCAACATGGCGACCCCATGCAGAATTGATCAAACCACTGGCGGTGGCCTTGGCTGTGATGATGTTGGTGTTGGCATTCTATCAATCGGACCGGGTCTGGTACATGACTGGCTTTGATGTTGCGATACAAGGACAATCTTGGCTCTCATTGGCGTCACAAGTGGGCATGGCTTTGCTGGTGATTTGGTCGTCACGGCAGTTGGCTGACGAGTCTGGCATCCAATGGCAAGCACACCGGTTAACGGTGGCGGTGTTGTTGGTTTTGGTGGCTGTGTTGGCGTATTTCATTCCCAAATTACTGGCGGCAGTGCTTTTGCTGCTGATGGGCAAAGGGCGTTCACAATTGTGGATGCAGGCTTTTGGTGTGGTGGCCGCTTTGTTCTTTTTCAGCTGGTATTACTATTGGTTGGAGATCACTTTGCTTCAAAAATCGGGCATCTTGCTGCTTCTGGGGCTCATTATGTTGCTTGCTTTTTGGACCCTTCACCCAAGTCAACAAAACAAAACCGACCAAGCTCAGGCGTTTCAATGGCCACAAAAAATGGCTGCTTTAACAGCCTTGCTGGCCTTGGTTCTGATCAACTACGCCATCATTGACAAGGAAAAAACCATCGACGGCGGCGAACGCATTTATTTGCCATTGGCTCCTGTTGATCCTCGATCGTTGATGCAAGGTGATTACATGCGCTTGCGCTATGCCTTGGGGCGAGACATCGGAACCGGAAAAAAAGATGGCGTTGCTGTGATCAACCTGGATGAGCAACAAGTGGCCACTTTCGCAGGATTGTACCAAGGTGAATCTCTGGCTCCTCACCAACGATTGATTCAATTCAAAACCAGAAAGTCACAGGTCAAAATAGGCAGCCAGGAGTTTTTCTTTCAAGAAGGCCATGCCCCAACTTTTGACCAAGCAGCTTTTGGTGAATTGGTGCTGTCGCCCAATGGCAAAACGTTGTTGGTCGGTTTGCGGGATGCCAACTTAAAGCTTTTGGGCGAGAACCGACTGGATTGAAGCGCCATCGATTTTGTCTCAAAACGAGGAAAGCCATCGGATAAACGGTTATAATTGGCGTTTTGTACTCAGGAACGCTTGATGATTAAATTGGTGCTGCTCAGACACGGCGAAAGTGAATGGAATTTGGCCAACCGTTTCACCGGTTGGAAAGACGTGGACTTGACTGACACAGGTCGTGAACAAGCACTGCAGGCAGGCCGCTTATTGAAAGATGCCGGATTTGAATTTGATCAAGCTTACACTTCGGTTCTTAAACGTGCGATGCGCACTTTGTGGTTGGCTTTGGACCAAATGGAACGGTTGTGGTTACCTGTTGAACGTTCTTGGCGTTTGAATGAAAGACATTACGGTGCTTTGCAAGGGTTGAACAAAGCAGAAACCGCCGAAAAATACGGCGATGATCAAGTATTGATTTGGCGCCGCTCTTACCGCACCCCACCACCCAAGTTGGACTGGGAAGATGAACGCAATGCCGCCTCTGATGTGCGTTACAAAAACTTAAGCAAAGAACAAGTGCCCCTGGGTGAATGTTTGGCGGATTGTGTCGATCGAGTGATGCCCTATTGGCATGAAAAAATTGCACCTGATTTGAAAGCTGGTAAACAAGTCATCATTGCCGCTCATGGCAACTCACTTCGTTCACTGGTCAAATACTTGGATGACGTATCTGAAGAAGCAATCCTCAAATTGAACATCCCCACCGGCATGCCTTTGGTGTACGAGCTGGATGCGGATTTGAAACCCATCAAGAGTTATTATTTGGGTGACCAAGATGCCGTAACCAAAGCACAAGCGGCAGTGGCCAATCAAGGAAAAGCATAAAACATGGACAAAACCTACCCCATACTCGACCAAATCAACAAGCCTGAGGACTTGCGTTCGCTTTCAGTCGAACAGTTGCCTCAGGCCGTTGATGATGTCCGTCAGTTCTTAATTGACAACATCGCCCAATCGGGCGGCCATTTTGGCTCAGGCTTGGGTACGGTTGAACTGACCGTGGCTTTACATTATGTATTCAACACGCCTGAAGACCGGATTGTTTGGGACGTGGGCCACCAAGCTTACCCGCATAAAATTCTAACCGAACGAAAAAACCGCTTAACAACGATAAAGAAAAAGGACGGACTGGCCCCCTTCCCCAAACGCTGCGAGAGCGAATACGACACTTTTGGCGTGGGCCACTCTTCGACCTCAATTGGTGCTGCTTTAGGAATGGCTTTGGGTGCCCAAGTTATGGGGCAAGAAAGGGAAACCGTGGCTGTGATTGGTGATGGCGCGATGACCGCTGGCATGGCCTATGAAGCATTGAACCACGGTGGCGAACTGGACACCAACATGCTGGTGGTGTTGAACGAGAATGAAATGTCCATCTCACCCAACGTCGGTGCCTTGACCAAAATGCTGATCAAAATCGTAGCCAGCCGGGCATACAATCGGATGCGAGAAAAATCCAAGCGCATCATGCGTCGCGGCTCTTGGTTGTGGAAATTCATGTCGCGCTGGGAAGAGCACGCCAAAGGCATGTTTGTGCCCAACACCTTATTTGAAGAGCTGGGATTCCACCATTTGGGCCCCATTGACGGTCATGACATTCATGTTTTGGTTAACACCTTAGAAACAGCCAAAGAAATCAAAGGCCCCAAGCTGCTTCACATCATCACCAAAAAGGGCAAAGGCTACAAACGTGCGGAAGAAGACCCCATCAAATACCATGCCGTGGGCCCTTTCAACCCGGAAGAAGGTGTGGTTCCCAGCAACAAACCATCCAAGCCCAGTTACACCAGCATTTTCAGCAACTGGATTTGTGACATGGCACAATCAGATTCCCGTTTGGTTGCCATCACCCCTGCCATGCGTGAAGGGTCCGGTTTGGTGGAGTTTTCAAAACTGTACCCCAAACGTTATTTTGATGTGGGCATTGCTGAACAACATGCCGTCACATTGGCAGCAGGTATGGCCTGTGAAGGTGTCAAACCTGTGGTCGCCATTTATTCCACCTTTTTGCAAAGGGCCTACGACCAACTCATTCATGATGTGGCGATTCAGGATTTGGATGTGCTTTTTGCCATCGACCGCGGTGGTGTGGTGGGCCCTGATGGTGCCACCCATGCCGGCAATTTGGACTTGAGCTTTTTGCGTTGTGTGCCGAACATGGTGGTCATGGCCCCTGCCAATGAAAATGAATGTCGTCAGATGTTATACACAGGCCACATCCATAAAGGTCCTGCGGCCGTTCGTTACCCACGGGGCACAGGTCCAGGCGAAGCCATCCAACATGAAATGCAAGCGCTGGCCATTGGCCAAGCCGAACGGGTCAGAAAAGGTCAAAACGCCATCGCCATCCTGTCATTTGGCGCCTTATTGGATGCTTGCCAATCGGTGGCAGATCAATTGGATGCCACCCTGGTCAACATGCGGTTCATCAAACCCATAGATGAAGCGATGATTGTCAAAATGGCAGAAAGTCATGATGTTTTGGTCACCACCGAAGACAATGTCGTGATGGGCGGCGCAGGCAGCGCTGTCAATGAGGTCGTTCAACGCCTTCAACTCAATGTCAAGGTTTTGAATTTGGGCTTGCCCGATCTGTTCCAAGACCACGGCAGCCGTGAAGAATTGTTGTCGCAGGCTGGGTTGGATGCTGCAGGGATTCAGCGCCAAATCAAGGCCTACATGAATGACAAAGACCACAATGTGATTTCATTTAAATGAAGCTAATGTAGTGTCCTGAACTTGGATAGGTTTTCAGAAGTCATCAAATGTACCAAGACAAGGCGCAGCTCGTAGACAATGGTTTATCCCTTATCAAGAGCTGCAACGCCGTATTGGGGCATTTGATGGCTTCCCTTCGGGCGAACTGGGAAACCACCCTCTACTGCGTTTTCATCCTTGAAAAGGAAGTGCCATTCCCTGCGGATGAAGCCTTGTATAGGGCAGTTTCACAGTCCGCTGATAGCCCAGCCAAGTGCAGGACACTACACTGGTGTCCTGAACAGTGAACCGCAAGAATCGTAAAGGCTGAATCAAGCCCTTTTTGAAACGATGTATTCGGTCATTTCGTGACCCTTGAAATGCCATTTCAGGTAGTTGACATAGTTTTGGGCTTTTTTCTGGTCTTGCTTTTCATCCAGGTAATTGATCATGGCCACCAAGGCATCCACCAAATGCGTGTTCTTACACTCTTTTCGCATCATTTGATTGATGATGTAAACCGCATTGTTTTCAAAACCATGAGAAGCAAACACCACCGCCAATTTGATCAAAGTGTCGTCATCCAATTGAATTCGACCTTGGGTGGTGGTCATGTATTTGACGAAATCAGCATGAATTTTTTCACCAGACACATCAAACTGAATTTGTAAATTAAAGTAATCAATCGCTGCTTCGTGATGGGTTTCATCAAAAGGGATGTATTTACCGTATTCAAATCTCAGGCGCGCCAAATCCAAACTGTTGGGGTACTTTTCAAAAGTCTTCTTCAACAGCTTCATGGCTTTTAAGTATTTGCCTTTTTCGATGTATTTTTCAGCCCTGGCGACAGGATTGAGTCGGGATCCAAAGAACACGTTGTAGTTGTCAGATTATCGGAACATCAAATTATAGCATCTGATGCTCAGCCATTGACAAACAATTCTCACAAGCCAAAACAAAGTGGTCTAATACAGACACGTCAATCAAGCGCAATGTTTTGATCAGCCTTTGGGTCAAAATTCTATCCGATTCACTGGGAGTAGGGTCACCCGACGGGTGATTGTGTGCGAAAATGATGGCCGCCGCATTGTGCTTCAAACACTGTTGTGCCACAGTCCTCGGGTAGACTTGAGCTTGGGCAATGCTGCCATTGAACAAATAGTCAAAATGCAGCAATCGGTGCTTGCTGTCCAAAAACAAACAAGCAAAGCGTTCATGCGCGGTTTGTTCAAAATGGCTTAACAAGAACCGCCTGACCAAAGCCGGGTCTGTGAAACTGGGCGCTTCTCGCAACTCACTCGCCATCGATCGTTTGAACAGCTCACCAACCGCTTGGAATTGTATGCTTTTTGCCAAACCCAACCCTTTGACTGAAGACAACTCTTCTAAAGTAGCTGCCAACAAACCGTGAACTGAGCCAAAGTGATCCAGCAGCTGCTGTGCAAAAGGCAGAACCGATAAACCTTTGATTCCAGTCCTGAGGAAAATGGCCAACAATTCCGCATCACTGAGCATTTCCGGACCATGGATTTGCAGCTTTTCTCTGGGCATCATTGCCCGATCGGTACTTGACAACATTTGACACCTGTTTTTTCCTAATTACAGGCATTGTGACAAAATGTTAGTGTTTTTTCTGTCTATATTTACTGATGAACTTGTAGTGAATCTTAATATTGGCGTTATCTCGCTGATTCCTTTACAATCATTGCCACATTGCAACCTCATTGATTGATGAAAAAATCCATAGACGTCAAAATTTTAGATGCGCGCTTAAAAGGAGACTTTGGTTTACCGCAATACACCACACCAGGTTCAGCAGGCTTGGATTTGCGCGCCTGTTTAGATGAGCCCTTGTTGATTGAGTCGGGTCAAACCGTACTGATTCCTACAGGCATGGCCATCCACATCAAAGACCCCAACTTGGCTGCCGTGATATTGCCTCGTTCTGGCATGGGTCACAAGCATGGCATCGTTCTGGGGAATTTGGTGGGATTGATTGATTCTGATTACCAAGGACAGCTGTTTGTTTCTTGTTGGAACCGCTCAGAGCAATCATTTGAGATTGCTCCAGGAGACAGGATTGCTCAATTGGTGTTTGTTCCTGTGGTTCAAGCTGATTTTAAAGTGGTTGAATCTTTCAATGAAAGTGAAAGGGGCAGTGGTGGATTTGGACACACAGGAGTGAATTGATGCCATTGAAAAAAAAGGGAACAGATGCCGATTTCGAAAACGAGACTGAAAACAACGAAGAAAAACAAGAACAGCCTGATTCGAAACCCAAAGTCAAATTGCCTCAGTTGAACATCAAGTTCATCCCTGATGGCGTTGAATTCAATACCGGTGCCCTCTGGAACACTTTGTTGGTGGCCACTTTTTTGTTGACAGCATTTTTTGCCTTCATCATCTACCAAAATGTGGTCAACAAAGCAACCATGGCCATCTTGTCATCAACCAGCGATGACATCTATGATGAAGTGGGCAACAAACTCGTCTCTTTGGATGAGGTGGCCCGTGGCGTGATCAAAAACAACC
>JAUHZH010000404.1 GCA_030426065.1 Gammaproteobacteria bacterium | reverse complement strand
CCAAAACGATCGATGGTGGAATGATTTGACCCAAAGTACCTGATGCACAAATGGTGCCAGCAGCCAAGCCTTCATCATAGCCATGTTTTTTCATCACCGGCATGGCCAATAAGCCCAAGGTCACCACCGTGGCACCCACAATCCCGGTACTGGCGGCCAACAGCATACCGACAATGAGCAAAGCAAAACCCAAACCGCCACGCTGGCCACCCATCAGGGCCGCCATGTTTTGGAGCAAGGATTCGGCCAATTTGGCCCGCTCCAGCACCACACCCATGAACACGAACACCGGCACAGCCATCAAAGTGGCATTGTTCAGAATGCCGTTGACTCGGTTGGGCAAGGCCGACAAAAAAGCCGCATCAAACCAACCCGTCAAGTAACCGATGCCAGCGAACCACAAAGACACACCACCCAAAGTGAACGCCACCGGGAATCCCGCCATCAGCACAACCGTGACGGCGACAAACAACATCAAGGCCCACCAAGCTTCCATCAGCTTTTGCCTCCTTGTTGCTTCATCACTTGAATCCCTTTAACCACATCGATCACAAAAGCGCCCAACAAAGTCAAAGGCATGGCAACCAGCAGGGTTTTGAACAGCCACACCAAAGGTAAACCGCCGGCTTCTGGCGACTGTTCCCAACGCGACCAAGCATCTGCTACATAAGGCAAACACACCCACAAAATGAAGACAACCATGGGCATGGCCAAAAACAACAAACCCAATAAATTCAAAATGTTTTTGTGGCGTGGTGACATCCCTTGATAAAACACATCAACACGCACATGCTTGTCATGACGCCATGCATAAACCATGCCCAACATCAGGGCAGCTGCATGACAATACAATGCCAATTCCTGTACCGGAATCCAAACCACATTGAACACGTTGCGACTGACCACCGTCACAAAACTCAACAGCACCATCATCAAGGTCAACCACCCCAATAAGGCTCCGTATCTCTCCATCGCATTAGGCTTTGACATGATGTTGCGGAAAAAAGCAAAGGATTTTAGCACAGACATTTTGCTTCATTTGTTTCTTTGTCATCGTGTCGTTATCAATTACAATGAATAATGAACTATTTAAAAAGAGGTATACAACATGGGATTTTTTGATTTTCTGGCAGATGCAGGCAGTAGGGTTTTTAGCGACAAGGACAAAGGACCTGAAATCACCATGCCCATCATCAAGCACATTGAAAACAGTGGTGTGGACATCAGCCATTTGAAAACGGCGTTCCAAACTGGTGTCGTTACATTGTCGGGCTACGTGCCCAACCAGGAGCAAAAAGAAAAAGCCGTTTTGACAGCCGGTAACATTGCAGGCGTTTCTCGCGTACAAGACAACCTGATCCTCGGTGCCCCACCTGTTGAAGTGGCTGAAGTCGAACAGGCTGTGGCAGCAGCGGCTGAAGCCGAAGCCGACAAACCGGGCGAAGCCAGTTTTGAATCACGAACCTACACCGTCCAGTCAGGCGACTCTTTGGGTAAAATCGCCCAAGAATTCTATGGCAAAGCATCGGCTTATCAGAAAATCTTTGAAGCCAATCAGCCCATGCTTTCTGATCCTAACAAAATTTACCCAGGACAGGTGTTGCGCATTCCTGAATGACAATCCACCACACCAAGGAAAAGCCAGTGTTTGCTGGCTTTTTTTATGGCCGCTCCCTGATGGGGATTGGCATGCCGCAAGCATCCATGTGGTTGTGTTGAAAAACAAACCATTCACCAGACCGGTTTTTTCTGGCAGCCATCAAATCTGAGAACGCAGCCGAGCCAGTGTCTAACACCTGCAGCCCCAACTGTTCTGATTCCGGTAAATCACTACCCACCGAAATTTTGATGATCTGGTTGGCATCGCCGATGTCAACTGGGCCATTGAAATCGGCCGTTCGCTTCAGGTGCTGGATGTGTTCCATGCCCACCAATACCCGACCAAACACGGTGGTGTTCCTGTCCAAATAGCGCTGTGCTGTGCCGTTGACGATGTACAAAGCCACACCGCCTGAATCGATGTCATTGCTGCGACCCATGGCCAGGGCACCATAACAATGGAGCAGCCAAGCTCGCTCACCGGTTTGATCTCGGCCCACAGCAAAACCACGATAAAAACCAGTTTCTGCGGCATAACCATCTTCACGGGTCAGCAAAGCAAACTCAGCACCCATGTCCACCTCGCGGGTGAATTCAGCGGGGATGTTCAAAGCGCCATCGGCTATTTGGGGTGCATCCGATTCGCTCTGGTAC
The DNA here is from genome assembly GCA_030426065.1 of Gammaproteobacteria bacterium. Classification (GTDB taxonomy): domain Bacteria; phylum Pseudomonadota; class Gammaproteobacteria; order Xanthomonadales; family Marinicellaceae; genus Marinicella. The sequence goes on along the minus strand of JAUHZH010000404.1, from coordinate 105 downwards.
AAGGGCCCACCTTGGGCAACAAAGCCATCCAGCACGCGGTAAAATTGGGTTTCGTTGAACACGCCTTGTCTGACCAGCTTCTTGGTGTTTTCAACATGCAAAGGC
>JAUHZH010000403.1 GCA_030426065.1 Gammaproteobacteria bacterium | reverse complement strand
CAGCACGATCCAACGCTTCGGAGAGCTTGTAGTAGTGTCTGACATCGGCACGATCGTCTTTTTTACCGTGAGCGACAAACAAAGGCGCTTTGATTTTGCTCACATGGCTGATTGGTGAGCGGTTTTTGCGGTCTTCGGGGTCAGTACCCAGGGCTTGATTCAAGAAGTACTGCCCAGACTTTCTTCTTTGGATGTCTCCTGATTGGAACATCAAGTTAAGGTCATAGACACCGACAAAAGCGAAACCACATTGGTATAAATTGGGCTCTTTGGTGAGGCCGGCGAGGGTGGCATAACCGCCATAACTGGCGCCATAAAGACAAACACGTTTGGGGTCAGCCAAGCCCTGATTGATGGCCCAACGGGTGGCGTCGGTGATGTCATCTTGCATCTCAGCACCCCATTTTTTGTAGCCAGACTTTTCGAATTGTTCGCCAAAGCCGCCAGAGCCTCGGTAATTGATTTGCATGACCAAATACCCGCGATTGGCAAACAATTGCGTTTCTGGGCTCCAACCCCAAGTGTCATAAGGACCGTGAGGCCCGCCATGAACGACCACCACCATGGGGCGGTTTTTCAATTCCAAATCAGGTCGGTAAGTCAGGTAGCCATGCAAATTGATGCCATCTCGGGTGGTGACCACAATGGCTTTTTGTTCGCTCATGGTTTTGGGGTCAATTTGTGGCAACATGGGTCCCAGAGGGATCAATCGATTGCTTTCCTTATCCCACAAAAACAAAGAGCCAGGATTGGTGTCACTGGACACCAATACTCCGGCACGATCCATGTTTTTACTCATGGATGTGATGGTGACCCAATCATCTGGGAATGCGGTGGACAGGTGCTGTTGTAGCTGCGCTTTGAAGTGGTTTTCGTTCAGAAACTTGAGGTTGGGACCACCGACATGGAATTGCGCAGCCAACAGTTCTGTTTTGTCATTGTCCCAAATCAATCCGCTGATGGAAGAGATTGGATCAGTCAGCAATTGTTTGAATTGGTTGTTTTGGGTGTCGTATTGATAGAGGCCAAACTGGGTGTGGTCATTGGAAATGATGTAGGCATAGCGGTTGGTTTTATCAAACCCTCGAATGAAGATGTCGCCCTTGAAAGGGTGGCTGAAGTCAGCCCAGTCGGCATCATTATTGGCTCGGTATTTGATCAATTGATGGGTGGTGTCTTCTTCTTGGCTGCTGGCAAAGCGCACTTGTTGGTTGTGGTCAATGGTGAATTGGGTGCCTGCAGCGAGGAAAGGTGAAGTCGCAATTAAACGGGTTTTGCCCGTGTTGACGTTCAACCAAACGACCTGCATTTTAGAGTGACCGGGTTTGGTTGCACTGATGATGATTTCATCGTCGTTGCTTCTGGCCATGTCCAGAATGCCCATGACAAAAGTATTGGTTTTGTTCTTTTGCCTGCCGGCAATTTGGTTGCGATGTGAACCATCGATGTTACCAGCGTAAATTTTGCCAGTGCCTCTTGGTGAGGTCAGGCTGGTTTGTCGTTCTTCGGTGGTGAACAACAAACGATCATTGTTGGCCCAAAAAGCAGCAGAAACAAATTCGTGTTTGGGTGGTTTGAATGTCCTGACAATTTCAGGTTTCAAGGGGTTGCTGATGTTAAGAATGGCCGCCAATTTTTCTTTGTCCCTGACGATCACAGCAGAAACGTGTTCACCGTCTGGAGAAACTTGAATGTTTTTGATGTCAGCTCGTTTGAAAAAATGAGCCACAGGATATACCTCAATGGCAAATGCGGAGAAGCTCCATGCCATCAGGATAAGTAATAGGGTTGTATTGCGCTTCATGGTGTATCCCTCTCTCAGGTATGTTTTGATTATTTAAATGGTACAAGAAAGTTCATTTGTTCAGCGTTAAAAAAAGGCCCCTTGCGGAGCCTTTCTTTTTGCTTTTTCTGAATGGTTATCAGAATCTGTACCTTGCTTGCAGGAACAACTCTCTACCAACTGGGTTGAAAGCCCTCCAGAAGTAAGGGTATGAGTTGAACGTGTCGTCTTTGGGATGGATGTCGTTCAACAAGTTGTTGACAATGAAGGACATGCCAAAGTTCTTGGTGAAGTTGTAACCCACGTTTAAGTTGTATGTGGCATGGTGGCTGATGCGGCCAGTCTCTGCCCAATTAGGCAGTGAACCCCAGCGTTGACCATACAAAGTGGCAGTGAAATCTTCATACTGCCAACCGACACTGGCACGGATTCGACTTCTGAAATCAAAATTGGTCAAATCATCGCGGTAGCTGCGAGGCGTGTCGTCATCAAACTCAGCAAATTTTTGGTCCAAAATGTGAGACCAAGTCAAGTTGAAACGCCACAGACCAGCATCATCCGTGTTCAATGTCCAATTGATGGCGGC
>JAUHZH010000402.1 GCA_030426065.1 Gammaproteobacteria bacterium | reverse complement strand
TCCTGGATTTCAAGCCATGGAGCCTGCTCTACCTCACATGAACCTGCGTTCAATGAATTGATAATTCATCCAAGCCAGCAACACAACCGTGGCCCCAGCCACCAAAAAGAGCAACCACCCTGACAGAAAAACGGACAACACCTTAAACACCACCAGATGCCAGAGCAACAAGCCGTAACTCAAATCAGACACGCGTTGAATCCATTTCCCAGACAAGCAACGGTTTAAAGTGCTTGTCACCACTGGCCAATGTCGACCTGAAACGAAATGAACCAACAAACCACAAGTGATGGCAAAGAGTGGGTCAAAAAACAATGCACCCACACCGAACCAAGGAACCACGTTCATGAATGTTATCAAAAACCAAAGGGCACTCAATATCCCAAACAACCACAACCACGCAACGTTCAAGTGATGGTCTTTGTTTTGAACATAAGCCAGGACCATGCCAACAGCCACATAACCCAATATGCCTGGCAATTGATTGACATTGCCCATGTGCAAAGTTTCTGGCTGCCAAAGGTAAAGCACAACATATCGATAAAGCAGCATGACCGCAAAACCAACCAACAAGAAGCGCACTGCACCCAAGTGCTTTAACACAGAAATCAAAGTGGGGAAAACCAGGTAAAACAACATCAAGACACTCAGGATTGACCACACTGCATTCATGGGACTGGCATAAAACGGTGGCACATCAAACATCAGCAAGAAATGGCCAAGAATGTCTCCAAAACCACTGAATGTCTCCAGATCAAAAAGAGAAAAAAGAAACCACAACAGTAAAAAGCTGACAAAATATGAAGGATACAAACGTGCCAAACGATGGGTCATGTACTTGATGTATGTTTTGTCTTTTGTTTTGACCTGCATCCAACGGTTGGTCAAAGAATAGGCAATCAACATAAAAGCCAAGTGAATACCTAACCAGCCCAAAAGGAAAACAGGGTTCAGCATGGGCACATACAAAAAACCATTACTGGCCAAGTAAAAAGCAATCACCCACAAGGTCAACAACCCTCGGAGACCATACAAACATTGATTCACAGAACTGACTCATGAAAATGAACCGCTTTTTTATATCATAAATGTCTCAGTGTGGCGCGAAAACTTGACAATACGCATGCGTATGGTGACAATAGAAAGCATCCCATCAATGAATGAACTACCATGATTTTTAAAGACAGCAATGTGGCGGTTGTGGATGGCGTTCGAACGCCGTTCATGAAAGCCCCGACAGGCAAAGCCCAGGATTTGAAAGCATACGACTTGGCTCGTCATGCATTGAATCAACTCAAGCACCGACATGCATTCCTTAAAGACGACACCGACCAAATCACTTTGGGCAGTGTGATTCAAAATTCGGCCACATCGAACATCGCCCGCGAGGCCATGATTGGCGCCGGATTCAACTTGGACACACCCGCCTATTCGGTGACGATGGCTTGTATTTCCGCCAATGTAGCCATCACAAATTCAGCACAAGCCATTCAATCAGGTGCCGCCAAAATCGCCATTGCAGGCGGTGTGGAATCGTCTTCCGACGCGCCGGTGAGGATTTCTGATGCTTTGAAAAAAACCTTGATGGCAGCCCAGAAAGCCAAGGGCATGGGTGGTATGTGGCAAGTGTTCAAACAGTTCAAGTTCAAATCATTGGCTCCTGTCGCGCCCGCCATCGCTGAGTTCTCAACCGGTTTGACCATGGGGCAAGATGCTGACCAACTGGCAGCCAAATTCGGTGTCAGTCGCGAAGCCCAAGATGCTTTTGCACTCCAATCACACCAAAAAGCAGCCGCTGCCTGGGAAGCCGGCGAATTTGAAAGCGAAGTGGTGCCGATGCCGATTCAACCGCGATTTGAAGTGGTTGAACAGGATGACACCTTTTATGCCGATTCATCGATGGACAAACTGGCCAAATTGCGCCCTGCTTTTGTTCGCCCACACGGCACAATCACTGCCGGCAATGCCTCTCCCATCACCGATGGTGCTGCCGTCAGTTTGTTGATGGACAAAGGGGAAGCCAAAAAACGCAAGCTGCCACATGATGTGGTCATCAAAGGTTTTGCTTTTTCAGGCTCCAACCCCCAAGGAGAGTTGTTGCTGGGCCCAGCTTACACCATGCCAAAACTTTTGAATGAAGCGGGTTTGACCATTGCTGACATTGATGTCTTCGAAATTCATGAAGCTTTTGCCGGCCAAGTGTTGGCCAATCTCGCGGCCTTACAGGATGAAGATTTTTGTAAAAATTCATTGGGCTTGGACAAAGCCTTTGGCGAAATTCCCATGGAAAAAGTCAACACCCAAGGCGGCTCATTGTCCTTGGGTCATCCTTTTGGTGCCACAGGTTCTCGCATTTTGACTTCTGCCATGCGCCGCTTGCGCGAAACTGGC
>JAUHZH010000401.1 GCA_030426065.1 Gammaproteobacteria bacterium | reverse complement strand
CAGGTAACACAGCGCTGTTGTCACATGAAATGGTACCTTCTCCTCCTGGTAATAAGGAGCCGACTGACTGAGCCCACTGTTCCATGTCATAATTGGCCAGATCTTGAAATGTGCATGGAGCACTCAAGTCACAAAGGGTTGACCCAATCTGGGCAGTCCCATCATATGAATCCAGCCACAATGCTTGTGGATTCGCACGCATCCTGTCCATCATGTTTTCGGCCAGGAAATTGGCTTGAGAACGCAGATACCCATTGTGGTTGTTCCTGACTGAAATGGTCATCATGCCCGCCAAACCCAACAAGCCAAATGAAAAAATCACAATGGCCACCAATACTTCCAACAATGTAAAACCCTTTTGATTATTCATAACTTATTCGCCTTGGCTGAACCCGACATACTGACCACAACTCCTCGGCCAGCTGTTGAAATGACATTGTGCTTCAAAGAAAGATTAACTGGCGTTGCACTTTCCAATCCTCCAATGCTGTTGAATATGATTTCGCCTGAGTTGTTTATGTCGTCTATGACCAATCGGCTGTCAACAGCTTGCTGCTCAGCAATGGTTTCATCCGCACCACCATCAACGCCCAATGCCACGGTAACCCAACCATTGGCCCAGTCTCCCCCAACGGGTCGAACTTCAACGGTCTTTCCATACCGAACCGCTTCTGCACGGGCTTGAGTGAAGCTGTATACCATTTCATTGGCAAAGTCTGTCACCATTCGATTGGCTTTGAGGTTTTGGTAGTTGGGTATCCCCCAAGACATCAAAAGAACAACAAGTAACAGCACAATGATCAATTCGATCAAACTGAAACCTTTTTCGCGATTGTTATTATTTGTATAGCGCATCGATTAACTGCAATTAATTAACTCACAATAAATCATGCAACAGTGCATGTCAAAAGGCAATGATTGTCATAGAGAGCATGACCAATGGCCATTGGCCTGAGATGAACGGTTAGGGGTAATTAATTTTTGTGAACCAGTCGAAGTTCTTTGGGCAGCGCAAAGACCATGTTTTCAGGCTCGCCAGCCAAATCTTTCAATTGGGCCTCAGGGTGCAACTGCTGGATTTTTTCGATCACATCACGGACCAATTTCTCTGGCGCTGAAGCACCCGCTGTGAGTCCGATGTTCGAGACGCCTTCAAACCATGCATCGTCGATGTCTTTCGCACCATCAATCAAAAAGGACTTCACTCCTTGTCGCTCGGCCAATTCAGCCAAACGGTTTGAATTCGAGGAATTGACTGACCCGACCACCAAAACCAAATCACATTGGCTGGCCAAATCTCGGACCGCCATTTGCCTGTTTTGGGTGGCGTAACAAATGTCGTCGTGCTTGGGGCCTTTGATCTTGGGGAAACGGCGCCTGAGCTCGTAAATGATGTCCTTGGTGTCATCCAAAGACAAAGTGGTTTGGGTGGCATATGCCACATGTTCAGGCTGCTTGATTTCCACCTGAGCAGCTTCTTCAACCGAGTCAACCAAGTAAATGTCGCTTTGACCATTGAGCCGATCCCATTGTCCCAAAGTGCCCTCCACTTCCGGATGACCATGGTGTCCAATCAAAATCAAATCTTGGCCGCTTTTGCAGTACCTGATGACTTCCATGTGCACCTTGGTGACCAGAGGACACGTCGCGTCAAAGACTTTCAGCTGCCTTCTGTCGGCCTCTTTCCTGACGGCTTTTGAGACCCCATGAGCTGAAAAAATGACGATGTTGTCATCGGGAATTTCATCCAATTCTTCAACAAAAATGGCACCGCGATTTCGGAGCGTATCGACCACGAATTGGTTGTGTACCACTTCATGACGGACATAGATGGGCGGGTCGAACAAATCCAATGCCCGGTTGACGATGTCGATGGCTCGATCGACACCGGCACAGAATCCACGCGGGTTAGCGAGTAGGATGTTCATCGAGGGTTCTCTTCTTTGTTTTTGATCATGTCGATGATCAACAAAACGGCACCGACACAGATGGCACTGTCAGCCACATTGAAGGCTGGCCAATGCCAGTTGTTGTAGTACACATCAATGAAATCAATCACATGACCCAACAACAGTCGATCATAAACATTGCCCAAAGCGCCGCCAATGACCAGCACCAAAGCGGCATTTTGCAATTTCATTTGGGGTTTATTTTGCCACAACCAATGAAGCAACCATACAACAATCACAAAAGTCAGCACACTCAATGCCCACCGTTGCCAGCCACCCTGGTCTGCCAAAATACTGAACGCAATGCCTTCATTGAACATCAAAGTCCAATTCAACATGGGCATCACTTCCACTGGGTTCATATAAGCCAGGTTCGAAGTGGCCCAAGCTTTGGTCCATTGATCAAGGACAAAAACACAAACGCTCAACCACAACCATGGTAACC